>JAHIWJ010000111.1 GCA_018816205.1 Nanobdellota archaeon | reverse complement strand
CTGAAAAGGTTTTGGGTACATGCAATGTCAAGAAAACACAACGGAAACAACAGACATCAACCGCCTCAGGCGGAGGCTAGCAGGCCACCTCTTTATATAGACTCTTCTAGGGTTTCAGGATGCGTCTCTCAGGGAAGTAGTGTTTATGTTCCTAAGGAAGCAGTGGTTGGGTCGCCAAGCAGAGGACATGCGTTTATAGCAGGTTTTACCGGTAAGGGAGGAGTTCGTTATTTTAATGCTAATCAAATTGGTAGTAATGATCAAAAATTTGTATTTCGGATTGGCAGAGAGCAAGATGCTAGTCGATATCAGGGTCAAGTTTAAAACACCCTGTCTAAATTATTTACAAGACCTTTCTTTTTGAGTTGAGTTATTTCGTTTGGCCTGTATTGGTAGACTATATCGCCTTTGTCGTCATCGTCGGGCCAGGGCTCAATCATTACGAAGTGTCCTGGGCGAAGCCAGAATTTGCGTGAGAATCTTCCGGGGACGCGGCAGTTTCTGATTTTGCCATCTGTAGCTTTGATTGACATTCTTTTACCGCCAAGCCTTTCCAGAACTATTCCAATTAGTTGCCTGTCTCGGGGAAGTCTGACTCTAACTGGAAAATTTTGCTGAGGTTGTTCGTTTGCATTGGTTTTTTTTGTTTCATCTTCGATTTCTTCGAAGTCGCCGTATGCTGAATCTTGCCCTGTTTCTTGTTTATCCATTGATTAGCAGAGAAAAAGTGTGTTTTTAAGGATTTTGGAAAAGTAGAACTAACCCTTAAAACCCTTGGATTTGGCCCATTTAAACAATCTTTTCCACATTTCTCTTTCCCCGTGGTATTTTTTCATTGATTCGTTGTAGATCTTTGTTCTCTTATCTTGTTCTTTGACTTGTCTTTCGTGGACTTTCATGGACTCTTCCCATTTCTTGAGATTCTTTGCGTAGTCCTTTTTTGATTTGTTATAGTAAGTTATTAGGTCGTTGATGATCATGTCGTATGTTCTTCCTTTTTCTGCTATGCTTAAAGAGTCGAGCCTCTTTTTTGTTTCTTTCATTAGCTTTATCGTTGTTGTCATGGTATACTCAGTATATTGGGTATATTTATATTTTATTGTTGTTTAGAACAACAAACTTAAATATTGGCTTTTCTTTTTTTAGTTATGATAAATGCACATTTTGTCGGTGATAACGTCAGGACGAGTTCTCCATTGGCGTTTTCGATGTATGAGAAGTCGCGGTGGGGGGAGAAGAAGAACGGTTTTGTTGAATTTTCTGGAGTTGAGACGCTTTATTTTGTTGAAAGGAATAAGACTGAAGTTTTTTCCGGGAAGAAGAAAATTGGTTTTGATGAACTTTTGAGGAAGTTTAAGAAAAAGGACAAGAAAATCGAGACTAAACTTGCGGTTTTTTCTGATTTGAGGAGCAAGGGTTATATTGTGAAGACGGCTTTAAAGTTTGGGGCGGAATTTAGGGTTTATGACAAAGGTGTTAAACCTGGAACGGAGCATGCGAAGTGGATTGTTTATTGCGTTAAGGAGAATGAGCAGATGAGCTGGCATGATTTTGCTGCGAAGAACAGAGTTGCGCAGTCGACGAAGAAGAATCTGCTGATTTGTGTGGTGGATGAGGAGGGCGGGGTAAGTTACTATGAGGTGGGGTGGATTAGGGTTTGAGTTTTCTAGACAAGCGGATAATTAAACACGACAGAGGATATGGAATGAGGATTTCTAATGCGATGATGACGTAAGTTAGAGGCAGGAAGGTATTATAGGAAGGTTCTCTAAGAGTGAACCACAGCGAACGATATTCGGTGTAGTCGCAGCCGAGGCATTTGTAGTGGTAAATTGCCGGAATGATTGGAAGGGATGCTAGTGCTAGGAAGATAATCACAGTCGGGGTTAATTTTGCTGCGGTCGGTTTGAAAAACTCCATATTAACAAGGGTAAATTTTTGTTTAATAATGTTTTGTAAGGTTCAAGTTTGACTGAAGCAATCTTTGGCATAATAATCTTTAAATATTATCTTGTTAAAAGAATTTGATGGTCGGTAGAGTATTTAAGCAGGCAATTCATACGACGCGAAGGCCGCAGACTGTACAAGAACCAGATCGAGAGAAACAACTTGTTGTTTTAGCATATGCAGATAATACTTGTTATACTCGGGTTTTGAGTCTGGCGGAAGCTCGTGAGGTCGATCCCGCCCTTTTTGTTTATCCACACAAAGGAACATGGTCATTTATGCAGCGAGGTTTATCTAAGCCAGGATATCGAGAGCGCACGATTGGGGAGGGAATTGCTGGGGAACGGGGCAGTAGGGGTGGAATAATCGGGGTTTATGACGCAACAAATCTTGAGCATTTGAATGCTATGGTACATATGGCCCGGGAAGCAACACGTGAACCCTCGAGTCCTTTAGATGATTGATTGAAATTAATAAATTTCTTGCTATAATAATCTTTATAATCTCTCCAAGGTTATTTGTTAGATGATAGAGGTGGAAAAGCTCAGTGCCAGCAAAGAGAAGATTTTATCGACTATAAAATATCGAGGGCCGATTTTGCCTGTGCAGGTTGCTAAAGAGATAAATTTCTCGCCGCTGTTTGCTTCGGCTTTCCTGAGTGAGTTAAAGGACGAGGGCAAAATTAAGATTTCTAACATGAGGGTTGGGAGTTCGCCGTTGTATTATCTGCCGGGGCAGGAAGAGATGTTGGAGAAGTTTGTTCCGTATTTGAATCAGAGAGAGAAGGAGGCGTTCCAGAAGTTGAAGCAGGAAAAGGTTTTAGATGATGTGAGTCAGGATCCTGTGGTGAGGGTGGCTTTGAGGGCGATAAAAGACTTCGCTGTTCCGGTGAAAGTCAGGATCAATGGGGAGATGAGACTGTTCTGGAAATACTTTATTTTGAATGACGAGGAGATTTTGGGGCTTGTCAATAAGGGCAGTAAGGGGCCTGGGAAAAAAGAAGAGGTTCGTGAGGAAGTTAAAGGAGAGACTGAAGAGGCACCCTTAGTTAAGGAACCGGAGGTGAAGCAGGCGAGTTTGTTTAAGGGGGAGGAGAGGCCGTTAGCGGAAAAAAAACGAGACAAGGTGGCAGATAATGGTTTTGTGATTCATGTCAAAGACTTTTTGTCAAGGAAGGAGATAGAAGTTTTGCATATTGTGGCGGAGAAGAAGAAGGAGTTTGAGGCGAAGATTCGGATTAATACAGATTTGGGCAGGCAGACTTATTATTTGATTGCTAAGGACAAGAAGTTGGTTAGCGATAACGATTTGACGCAGGCGGAGAAGAAGGCGCGAGGGGAGAAACTTCCGGCGGTGTTTATGTCGCAGGGAGATTTGAGTAAGAAGGGGCGGGCGCATTTGGAGGCGTGGGGGAATTTGGTTAGGTTTGAGAAATTGGAGCTGTAAAGAAAAAGGTTTAAATATCAACTTTTTCAAACAGAAATATGACAGAAACAACTAAATTGTTTCTGTATCAAAATTCCCTTAGGGGAAGGAAATTTCGATGGGAAGAATAAAATCGTTGATGATTAGGAAAGCGGCTTCGGAGTTATTTACTACTTCTGAAGGGTTTAGTGAGGACTTTGACAAAAATAAAAAGATATTAAAAGATACGATGCCTTCGAAATCAGTAAGAAACAAGGTTGCAGGCCAGATTGCTCGGCTTGCAAAGCAGAAACGACAAACTGAAATATGAATGAACTAAACGAAAAGAAAGCACCGAAGACTGATTTTCAAGGGAATGATAATACGATTTTTGTTGGGTCTAAGCCCCTTGTTAACTATATTCGGGGCGTGATTACTCAGTTCACTAAGAAAGATGCTCCAGAGGTCGTTATTCGATCGAGGGGGAAGTTTATTTCGAAGGCAGTTGATGTCGCGGAGGTTGCTAGGCGGTCGCTTGAAGATGGTGTTAAAGTAAAAGAGGTGAAGATAGGGAGCGAGAGTTTTGAGTCCGAAGGGAAAAGGACAAATATCTCGACTATGGATATTACCCTTGCGAAATAATGAGTTTGTGGGTTAGTTCTGCTCCTGAAATTATTGCGGCCATTAGGAGCCTTGGCGTTATTTGGAGACAGAATTTTTTGGACTTTTTGGTTAATGGGTCTCAGTATTTGGCTGGTTTTCTAGAGAGCAATCCGTTTGGTTAGTCTATTTTTTTAGTACTTTGTCTATCTTTTTTTCTATTCTGTCGATTCTCTCTGAGAGTTCGTCGAGTCTTTTTAGTCTTTTTCGATTTATTATCCAATTGGTGATTTGAAGAGCTATCCAGATGATTATTACCACGCCGATTGTTTGGAGCCAGAGGCCTATTGAGCCTAATTGTAGAACAACGTCTGATATGTCTGCCATTTTTTATTTAGGAGCAACATCCT
>JAHIWJ010000110.1 GCA_018816205.1 Nanobdellota archaeon | reverse complement strand
CGGAGGAAAAACGCCGGCGGAGAAAGCAGGGATAAAACTGAATTTGGGGAGAAACAAATTGTTAGGACTTATCGGATATGTGGCTAAAACCCATATCCCGATAAATTAACAGTGTCGCATTACAAGCTCTCAAAGATGGAAATTGCAACAGCTAAAAAAAACAGCACCACAAAACCCCCCGCCCAAACAAACCAAGATAAATTAAATCCGAGCCCGACCATCCAAATTAAAAGCGAAGCAAAAAAGACCCACACCGGCGGGCTTGCTCGCGTAAAATTATCCCACGGACTAAGCATTCGCACAATCGGGGCCTTTCTCCAATTACCATACGGTACAATGTCCATAAAAAAAGCTACTTTGTATGCTTTTTAAGTTTTCTGTTATACCAATAAAGGTATGCCCCAACAGCAATCACCACAATTACAAGAATACTCACAACAACATAAACCGCTGCATGGCCATTGCTTGATTCTCCAGCAGAATTTTCAGGAGGTGCTTGTTGCAGCACCTCTTCCGTCGCAGCCTCATCAGATGCAGAAGGAGGTGTTTCTGCTCGAGGCGCCTCTGGCACCTTCTCATTTATCGCAGTCATAGTGAACTCGAGAAAAGACCCCTTTATGCTATTGACCTTTACAATAAGGTCATAATATCCATTCCCAGTTACATCAACTTTCTCCGACTCTCCGACGCCCAGAATCACCTGCAGAGGAGTTGATGAAATTTCGATAGTTGCCTTTTCCCCAACAAGCTCCAAAAGCTTAACATGGTGTTTCTCATTATTCACATTAAACTCTACTTGCCACCCCTTGCTAATCTTCGCAGTATATCCTTGTTTAACTTTATCTCCAGGCCTTAATATCGGGTAGTATGAAGACCAACCGCCCCCACCCCCGCTCGATACAGGCGTTCCTTCCTCTTCTTCAGTAGCAGTAGTCACTGTCAAAACCCAGGTTTCTCCATTCCCCACATTTCCAGCAGTATCAGTGCAGTTAATGCTCCAATTATAAGTGCCCGCACCTAAAGACGTTTTATAAATGCCGTAGGTACCATTATTTCCAATGCTTGAAGAACTTTGAGAAACAGCACCATTTAATATCAAGGAACAATTTGCAATACTATTTGTTTCTGTAAGGTTAAATGTAAAGTTCATCGATGTAGCTGTAGTTGAGGTGTAATTCTCAGGGGTATTCAAGACAACTGTCGGTTCTGTAGTATCTAAGATGTACATTAAAGTCGTGGAGACATTGTTATTGCCCAAAGTGTCATTCCCGCTAGCATTAAGGTAGTAAGTGCCCTCGCCAAGCTCTGTGAAGTTGCCTTCAGTTGGATTAGTGGCACTGCCTGTTGAGTTTATCAAATCAAGCGTTTCATTATACAGATAGACAACAACACTGTCCACCACCGTAGCATCGTTCAAAGAGATATTATACAAGACATATGTTTGAGAAAGATTAGTTCCTGTGCTTGCCGTCGGCGAAACAAACTCTACAGAAGGCCCCACATTATCCAAGGTAATCGTATAAGTCTCAGTGTAATTGTAATACCCAACATAATCATAGACAGTCACATTGTAAGTGTAAGTGCCATCACCCAACCCAGTCCAATTAATCGTCCTGGTCCCATCACCAAACGTCGTAGAATTCTCTTCAGAAGTGGAATTATAAAGTGTGAATGTAATATTTAACTCGTTGGTTTCAGTAACACTCACATTCACATAAACATTGGACTGGGAAACATTTGCATAATCACTCTCAGTTCCATCTCCAAAAGAAATCAGCGGATAAGTTGTATCAACGGTTACCATGCGCGTGTCTGCTGTGTAATTAATGTTTGAGTAAGTGTCGTTGCCGCTTGCATTCATATAATAGACGCCATCGCTCAACCCCGTGAAGTTGCCTTCAAGAGGCGACGTAGAAGAAATGCTGCTGTTTATCTGATCTTGCGTGGAATTATACAAATAAACCACAACCACATCCAAATCTCCATTGTCTACGACTGAAACATTGTATACGATATAGTCTCTAGTCAAGTTTGCACCATCGGCGTCGGCTGAAGAACCAAACACCACCATCTCAGGAACCGTAGTGTCGTTGACAACAACAGAAATATTCGTAGAGACCACGTCAGTTGCATTCGCTGTAGTAACAGTTATATTATAGCTACCCGGAACAGAGGCCGTAGTATTAAACCAAAAGTATTGCGTAGCAGTGCCATTCACAGCATAATCTGTAAAGTTTTGCCAACTTAAAACATTGCCATCAACAAAAAATTCGCCAACAAAATCAGTTCCATTCGTTTCTGCAGCAAGCGTGAAATTAGTCGGAAGAGTAACATTCACTTCAGTGACATTAGCATCTTGTCCATCGTCTAAAATTTCAACACTGATATTACAAAAATAAGAACCATCTTCGTCAACATTCGTCGAGTTTTCCCCGCCAGCCAAACTTACAATGTGCTCTGCAGAAACTAAAAGATTGAAAAATAAAGCTATCCCAAAGACAAACAGACATACAACTAACCACCTCTTCATTACAAATCAAATAAAATCAACTTTATAAACTTTGTTAAAATTGTACCTCGGATATAGTGCCCCTCGACTGGCGCATAATTGACATTCGAAGGCAGCAACAAAAAGAGCCTCTAGGCGTGTTTGCAAAAGCAAACCGTCGCGAGGCGAGAGAAACGAGCCTCTATAACCCAGAACGGTAACCGAGTTATAAGGCAGCAACAAAAAGAGCCTCTATAGCTCAGCTGGTTAGAGTACAAGTTTCGTAAACTTGGGGTCCCGGGTTCGAGTCCCGGTAGAGGCTGTTCAAACAGCTGTTTGTTTAATAATCAAACAGAAAACTTCAAGGAGAAGTCCTAATCAACTCGAGCTCGTAACTTTCAGGGTGCCCGGTGCTATGTCTAGAGACCATTCGTAACATTCTTACTCCGCCCTCATAATCTACATCCGCCACCCTTGTATTATTGCCTCCGCTTTTAACAAAATAACTGTATTCATAACCCGCAGGATAATCAAACACAAAGAAATCATCATCCCCCCCTGAACTGTGGCTTGCAGCTATTACATAATCAGGGCATGTTAGATAAAATGAAGTTGCATGTCCTAGGTCATTATTCGGTTCAATCTCGCTGCGATAAACATATCCAGATGACCCCCCACAGGGATCATCATTTCCACCACCTCCACCGCCCCCACCGCCACCCGAACCCCCGCCACCGCTTCCTCCCCCGCTAGATCCTCCCCCTCCAGAACTACCCCCACTCCCTCCACCGCCGCCGTTGCCATCGTCCCCACCGCCCGGCGAATTCGGATCTTCAATAATAAATCCTACCCCTGGCACGAACCCTGCATTAGGATCAAAAGCAACCCCATAAAATTCACTGCTTCCTGGCCACGGCCTTGTGAATGAGCCCCCATGAGCCTCATAATGTATTCTCCCATTGAAGAAATCATTTACCTCCAGCTTAGGAAGATCGCCAAAAATCTCGTTAGCCGCGAGACCAGCTTTGCCCTTTACACTCAACTCAAGCTCCCATCGGTAACCCTCATTTTCTGCCCCCACATCCCATATACTACTTGCCCCATATGCTCTAGCCACGCCCAAAGGTTCAATACCAACGAAAGGGCCACCCAAACCATAAAACAACGCACTAATCCTCGGCTTCAATTTTGCATATGCTACACCAACCCCACTAACCTCCAAATCTTCCAACCTGTTACTAAGATTAAAATCATCCTTTACAATAGCCTGCCAAGAGTTTCCATTATATTTAACGCCCATGGTCAACGAAGAAGAAGCATTATGTGTAGAATTCATTTCTAAATATCCATTAACTAATCCGATGGCATCTAATTTCACGCTTTCATTTACCAAGATTATAAGTGGAACCCAACCAATTTGCGCGTGGACTATTTGCTCGCTTCCGAACAGAGACTTATCTTCTATGTTCATATCTCCGCTAATCCATAGCCTATCGTGAAGATTTGAATTGGCAGAAGCGTCCCCTTGCACAAGCAACTCAAGGAGGGTGATTTTATGATCGTTAATTTCCATGTCTATAAAGACATCTCCGGTCACCCTCGCCTTGCCACTTACACTCCCGTAAAACAAAGGTCCTGAAGAAAAATATTCATTATCAAACACAGCGTTTATATCTACGGCCCTGGTGTTTATTGACAGCCCTCTTTGCATCTCTTTTGCAGGTCCAGACAAAAGTCTAAGCCTTCCGTCCTCTACAGCTTCAGGCAGAGAGGCAGATCTTGTTGTCACCTTCAAAGAGCTTGGGAGTCTTTCCACAGAAATTGCCCTTCTCAAAAATCCATAACTGTCACTTAGTTTTTGATCACTCGCAATAAAATCCCCCGCCCGAATATTTCCACCCAACGCAAAGTAGTATGTGTCTCCCTCTTTTCTCAACAAGCTACCTGGCCCCTCTTCTGGGACAATATATGCATTTTTAGGCACGCCATTTTGTGAACTGCTACTTTCTTCTTGGACAACAGGAAGATTTTCCCTTGTTTCATTCGTGGTCTGAGGTGGACATCCGCTCATCAACAAACCTCCCAAACCAACCACAGCAACAGGCAGAACTCTTTTTACTTTAGAAACAGTGCTTTCGAGGAAACTTCGGCCATTTCTCATAAAAAAATAGGTAGCCTCAAGTATAAATACCTTGTTGTGAACATTTATTAACAATTCTTCCGTCTCAAAAAAATGAAAGAGAACATAATCTTATCACTTGTTAAAGTAACAAACCTAACAAAAGAAGAAGTTGAAAAACTCCTAGAAATTCCCCCAGGTTCAGAACTTGGCGATTTTGCATTCCCCTGTTTTTCTTTGGCACAAACCCTCAAAAAAAACCCAAACAAAATTGCCCAAGAGCTCGCTCAGAAAATAAAATTAAAGGAATTAGATAAAGTCGAGGTCAAAGGTCCCTACATAAACTTCTTTCTAAACAAATCTTCGTTAGCTGAAAACACACTAAACGAAATTCTAAAACAAAAAGACAAATACGGTTATTCAACAGAAGGAAAAAGAAAAACCGTTGTCATTGATATGTCTTCACCAAACATCGCAAAGCCCTTCGGTATTGGTCACCTACGTTCAACAATTATTGGTAACGCCCTAGGCAACATCGCAAAATCAAACGGACACAAGGTTATCAAACTTAATTATTTAGGGGACTGGGGAACCCCCTTTGGCAAGGTCATCGCAGGTTACAAAAAGTGGGGCGATGCAAAAAAATTAGAAAAAGAACCGATCAAGCATCTCTACGAGATTTATGTCCAGGCCTCTCAAGACGAAGGCATGGAAGAGCTCGGACGCCAGACCTTCAGGAAACTCGAAGAAGGAGATAAAGAGACGCTAGCTATCTGGAAAAAATTCAGGCAACTGAGTATAATGGAATTTAACAAACTCTATGAAAAACTCGGAATCTCATTCAATGTAACTTCCGGAGAATCAGAATATAACAACAAAATGCAGCCTACCCTGGATGAACTCAAGGAAAAAAATCTTTTGGTTGAAGATCAAGGGGCGAAGGTAGTCAATCTTGAAAAATATAATCTTGGTGTTTGTTTAATTCAAAAGTCCGATGGGGCCACACTCTATGCAACTCGTGACATTACCGCCGCAATCGACAGGCACAAGAAATATCACGCATCACAACTCCTTTATGAAGTCGGTCAAGAGCAAAAACTCCACTTCAAACAATTCTTCAAAGTTTTAGAATTAATGGGCCACGAGTGGGCCAAAAACTGTGCTCATGTGGACCACGGGCTCTATTTAGCTCCAGACGGCAAAAAATTTGCAACTCGGAAAGGAAAGACAATATTCATGGAAGATATAATTGATGAAACGAAGGAACTTGCTAAACAAGAGATAGCGAAGCGCGAAAAGCTTTCTCAAAAAGAACTTGAACATCGCGCCCTAAAAATTGCTCTAGCAGCCATATTCTACGGAGACCTAAAGAATCACCGTTCTGCAGATATAATCTTTGACGTTAACCGATTCCTCTCTTTCGAAGGCAACACCGGCCCCTACCTACTCTACACATATGCCCGCGCAAAATCAATCTTAAGAAAAGCAAAATACAAAAAAACAAAATTCAAAATTCCAGAACTTTCTCCAGAGGAAAAACAACTTATCCTACAATTGTCAAAATTCCCTGAAGAAGTCGCCAAGGCTTACAAAGATCTTGCCCCAAACATCATCGCAAACTATGCCTATCAAATCGCCCAGCAGTTCAACGAATTCTACCACAAAATCAAAATCCTCAACTCAGAAAACGAAAAATTCGGCCTCGCGCTGGTCAGCGCTTTCTCTCAAACCCTAAAAAACTCCCTAAATCTCCTCGGAATTGAAGTCCTCGAACAAATGTAATCTTTCATAATTAAACTTTTAAACCACTTTCCTGTAAACTCTTCATGGTGTTAGAGGTGATGCTGCTCCTAAGCAGCTTTCTTTTGCTAGTCATGCTAGTCCTACTCCTAGTCGCATCCAGAAAACAGCCCTCTCCAAAAAGAAGATTCAAAATCAAAGACGACATCAAAAAGATTAAAGAACAGATCTTAAATTAGTAAGGCATCGGATTCAAGGAAGTAATTTACCAAGGACTTCTTTAATACTTTTTATCAATTTATGAATATCCTCTACTTCGTATAATTCTTGTCCTATTCTTTTTCCATATTTTGAGACCATCTTCAACAAAGGGAGTTCGTGGAAGCTATTGCATTCAAACTTGTCAATTAATTTCATGTTTGGACAAACAGACTTATAACTTCTTGTCCTATTACCAATATCATTTGTAAATCCAAATTTATATCTAGCCGGAATGCTATCGGGGTTGGTTTGAATTATATAAAAAACTCCCTTGTTTATTCCATAATTGATCGCTCCTTTTTCTTGAAACCCGTTTTCTATAGAGGACTTTGAATAACCTCTCTTTTTCACATCAAATAAAAACAGAAACATCCTTCAGAGAAATCTGAGTGAACTCAGATTTTTTCTTGTTTTCTCTCTTGTTCTTCTTTTACTGTTCAACAGCCAGCAATCTTTTT
>JAHIWJ010000109.1 GCA_018816205.1 Nanobdellota archaeon | reverse complement strand
GTTATGTTTAATGAGCTAAAAACTGCTGGATGGATTGCTGTTAGTTTGGGTGAAGGAGACAGCAGAAAAAGAGTCTATACTCTAAACAATCCGATGCAAATTGTGGAGAACGTAAAAAATGATACTACAAAAAATTAAAACAGAACACAGCGATGAGAAAACAGGTTTGGTTGTTAAGAGAATAACAACGTCAGAATGGGAACATCTTAATCACAAGATTGCAGCAAACAACTCGCTATTTAATTGCGAACAGCAACGACTTGCTTACTCAAAACCAATACTAAATATTCCATTTCAAACACACCACATTCATTTTAACAAAGAAAAAGGCATTTGGGACTTTGATGGATTAGAAGAAAGCAAAGAACATGCAAAGAAACAAAAGAGATTTTATTTGCCATTCCAACAACGAACAGAAAATCAATGGTTGGCTCTTGATTTTTCAGAAGCAGAGGGCGACTTTCAGGATTTAGCTTATAGAGGTTTGCCACTTGTTCCTTATTCAATTCCGCCAACAGCGTCATTAGATGAGTGGAAAATAAGACGAGCTATCGCAGAAAAAATCTTGCATCCGAGCCAGATATTAGTTGTTATTTTCTATTCAAAACACGACATAAAGAAATTTGAAGCCGTTTTTAATTACGAGTTTGAACATTCAAGATTAATTGGCGTGCAATGTTACAATATTAACGATAACGATACATTTCTTAATCTAATGAAAATAAAGTTGCGTAACTCTATGTTGCAGGTTGGAGACGAAGCACCTTTGCTTTTGGCGTTAAATTATGGGAAGATATTACGCAGTTTCTCAAACGTTTCAGGTAGTTTCGCTTACTCTTGTTTCGGATTTGATATTTTTTCGGATAGGCAACTTAATTTTAAAAATTTGCCATCTGAAATTGCGAAGCAAATCAAAAATAAAACCCCTGATGAAATTATGAGATACGATAAAATTATCGGCGGTTACAATTTGTCGGCAGAGCAGGAATTTTGGGACGGCAGGAATATCACAAGAGAATTTTTAGAAAGTGTAAAAGTCTCCGAAGGGCTTACTCCTTTTCAAGCAATCCAATGGACTAATCACCGTGGACAACAAGAGGATTTTGATATTCTTAACGACGCCATATTAGAAACGGCTTATCCAGAAAAAGAAGATACGGCTATCGAATTTATTGAAACGGAAAAGGAAAGATGGTCGGTATTCTGGAAAACTAAAATGCAGGTATTAAGCAAGGCGGTTTAAATGTCTAAGAATTATAATATCAAAAGAAGTCAAAATAAAATAGAAGGAAGAACGAAAAATTATTGGATAAAATTACGAAGGGACAAAGATTATTTTGACGTGTTAGCAGGCAAGAGAGGTAAAGAACCGCATATTCATTTTGGAATAAATCCCGACTTTTCATATAAATTCATAGAACCCAGAGGAAAAGCCAAAAAAATAACAAGAGAAAGAACAAAGCAAGACAGAAAGAAAGAATTAGTTTATGAAAGAGAATTTGGAATTAAAGGTGAACCGCAATTTATAGTCCAGTTTAGATTTAACAGCCACATAAAAGACGGAAATTTACATACTTATCTTGAAGGATTGAAACTAATTGAAAAAAGATTTTTACTTCACTCTTCGTAATTTTTCATCGATATTACTATACAAATCATTAATTGTTGTTTCTTCATTTTCCATTTCTTTGTCTGGAACATCGCCCTCAGCAGTATCAACATTAATTTCCTTCCAAGAAACTTTTTTTCTTTCTACTGCTTCTTTCAAACTCTTCTCTCTTTTAGTAAGTTTACTTTCACCAGTTTTAACTTCTACAAAAACTACTCTTTGAACATTATCTTCGTGTAGCCCCTCGAAGACTATATAATCTATCGGAGAACCAATAAAATGCATATCTGATGGTTCATAAGGAACTTTACTTAAAAAAGGAACAAATCTTTCAATAAATTTTCCGACAAGACTTCTTCTCGAACTTGAAACAGATTTTAGTCTTATTACTTTTTCTGAGTCTTTAAACAATCTCTTTAATTCTTCTATGTCCTGAATATACTTAACTTGCCATTCTTTTTTTACTTGCTCTAAAGTCGTATTGCTTTGTTCAAATTTTACGGCGTAAGTTCTTTCTAATTCTGCGATTTGTCGCTTCCACCTTTCGTTTAGTATTTCTTCCTTATCACTCCACTTCTGTTTAGAAAGCATCCATTTAGCTATAAAAAAACCGATAATTATGCCGATTACAAGAAGGATTATCTCCCAAGCCATAACAATCTAACAAGAAGATACAATTTAAAGTTATCTTTTCAAAGCCACGCCTCTTAACGCCCTTATTCGAGCCACGAAAACTTAACACCCCCACTGCTAACAGAAAGTATAAAAAGGATTATTTCCTTTTACATAGAACGAAGATGGTGAACCAAGATATTGTCAAGTATCTCGAAGAAGGTAAAAAACGCGGGTTTTCTATACAGTTATTGAAAAAGAAGCTTCTCGAGGGCGGTTTTCAAGAGAGAGACATAGATGAGGCTATTTCCGCAATGGCGATTCCTGCGGATCAATCAGCAGGCAAAATAAATTTGTTTGACAAATCTCAGGATAGTAGGTACACGTTTAATCATCCTGCTGAGCAGAAAATGCCTTTCGGACAAGCTCAACAGCAGAGACAATTGCCTGGACAGCAGATGTCACCGCAACAAACTCAGACTTCTATGAATGAGCCGAGCAAGATTCAACCGATTAATGTACAACCTGCTGTTCAACCGATGACAGGAATACAACAAAAACAAGAAATTCAGCTTGGCAATACAAAAAGCGGTGAGAAAAAGGATCAAGTGAAGAGCGGTCAGGAGGGTAAGTGGATGTCTGTCGGAGCGATTCTTGGGATAGTTATTTTGGTTTTAACTTTGACAAGCGTCGGACTCAGCTTTTTTGCCAAGGAATTGTTTAGTAGCTTGTTAGGAAATAATCTGCTGGTTTTGATTGTGATGATTGTAATAGTTTTAATGACCTCTTTGTATTATTATGCTTTTGTGCGTGTGGGCAAGAAGACAAATGAGAGATTGCTTAGTCTGGGTGCTTGGTTTGTTATTGTTCCGACAATAGTTTATCTTGCGCTTTTAGTTGTTGCAGGAGTTTTTGTTTATCAGCAGGCATTGGATTTCTTTTCTGGGGCAGGGGCGGCTGATGGGTCTTATAAAATTACTTTCCTGATATTGTCTATTTTGTGGGTTGTTGTGATGCTAATTCATGTTATAGGAATGATTTTGACAGCAGTGGGGATGATAAAGGCTGGCAAAGAAGTGAGCATTCTAAAAATAGCTGGTATCTTAGGGATAGCAGGATTTATTTGCGGGCTCGGCTTCCTAGTGGGAATGGTCCTCTTGATTTATTCAATATTGAATGCGTTCTCTACTGCGGGGGCAGGTACTAATTTGGAGCCCCTTATAAGCACCACGCCTACATTGATTGCTATGTGGTCATTCTATGGAGTAGTGGGTTTAAAACAAATCGCGAGAATTTTTGAGATTATTGGATTGTTTAAGGCGAGTAAGAAGTTTGAGTAGCTATTTTTTCCAGATCCAGTACCAATAAGCGACGCTAACGGTTATTGCCAGTATTGCCCAAATTGCGTCTATGATTGAGATTGCGTAGACTTCTGGTGGAGAGAGAAAAACTTCTGAAAAATCGTTTTGAGGTATTGCGAGCCGTGTTAAAGTAAAAATTGCAATCGTTCCAAGGATAGCAAGAGTAAGTTTTGCTGCTTTGTTCATTTTGTTATTTAGAATGCAGAGTTTAAAATATTTGTGAAAATCAAAAACGCAAGTAAGAAAGTAATTTCCGTTTAGAAGCTGATCTTAAAGTAAGGCTTTTAGTAGTTGCGTGCTTAAATTCTCGTTGCCTTGAATCTTACACACCAACTCTATCAACGTCATCTTCTATGACGGCCTTAGTTGTCTCGTCTTGCGGACGGCTTCGTTCTTAGATGCTTTCAGAACTTATCCGCCTATTGCGTAGCTGCCCGGCCTGCTCGTAACAACCGGTACACCAGAGGCAACCAACCACCGTTCCTCTCGTACTAGATGGTCGTTCCACTCAGACAACAGCACTCCTAGTAGATATCATACAAACTGTCTCACGACGTTCTTAACCCAGCTAACGATCCCTTTTAATGCGTGAACTCCGACACCCTTGGCACCTTGTGCAGTGCCAGGATAGGAAGAGCCGACAGCGACGCACCAAACCGCGCCGTCAATATGGACTATCGGGCGCGACAAGCCAATTATCCTTGGGGTACCTTTTCTGTCACACACGGGCCCTATTAAAAGGCCACGTGGGGTCGCTGAGCCAGACTTTCATCTCTGCATTCTTTGCTGTGCGAAATACAGTCAGTTAAGCTTTTGCCTCTGCACTCAACGTTAGATTTCCAACCTAACTGAGCTTAACTTTGGGCCCTCCAGATATCTTTTCTGGAGGGTGCCGCCCCAGCCAAACTGCCCGCCTGCCGCTGTCCTCTCCGAAGAAAGTTAGCAATGTTCAGCGAGGTGAGTGGTATTACAATGTTGCTCCGGTTTTGCCTAAGCTAACCATCGACGCTCCCACTTATGCTATGCATCCCACCAAACACTGCAACAACAAGTTGCAGTAAAGGTCCACAAGGTCTCCGCTTCCCACTAGGAGTTGCCGGCATGTTCACCGGCAAGTGAGTTCAGAAGGTCCTGGTTTGGGACAGTGACTACCTCATTAAACCATTCATGCACGTCACCATTCAGATGACAAGGCATTACGCTACCTTAAGAGCCTCATAGTTAGGCCCGCCGTTTTACGGGGCTTAGGTCCATTGAAATGAACTTTGACACACCGCAACTGGGCAGGTCTCACCGAGTATACTAGTCGTTTCCGATTTGCACTCGGCTACGTTTTTGATAAACAGTCGGGCAGTCCTTGTTACTGCGATCTACAGACGCACCTAATAAATCAGATACATCGATAGACACCCCTTGTACCGAAGATACGGGGCTAATATGCCGAATTCCCTAAACCAGTTTATCCTTTCACGCCTTAGCCTTCTCAGCTAGAGCACCAGTGTCGGTTCTTGGTACGGCTATTGCAACGCGTTAAGCACATATTTTTCATGGGCTCCTGGAGTCAACGGATTCATCAGAATTCAGACGCGTCTGTGCATTACGCTCGACGTCTTTCTTCTTGACTAGACCTCTCGATCCTCCATCTATCCGGAAGCGTTATGTGCGGAACATTGCAACAGTTCTGGAATATTAACCAGATGTCCATTCGCGTACGCCAGTTAAGGGTACACTTAGGCGCCGACTAACCCTTGGTTAAACGATAGTGCCAAGGAAACCTTGCTCTTTCGGCGTTGCCCGTTCTCAGGGCAAATAGATCTTACTTACACCACGATTCTCGTTGGATCCCGCTCCACGCACTCTCTCGAGAACGCTTCTGCGCAGAATCCACGCCTGTCTACCAGAACACTCTATTTGTGGGTTTTATGAATATGATTTTTTCATCGAATGATGAATATGATTTGTGAAATAATAAATTGAAATTGCTGAAATAATATGTTAAAGGTAATTAACTAAAAAGGTTTAACTTGGGGATACAAATCTCGTTTATCAAAAAAGTCAAAATATAATTGACCGTCGCAGTCTCTTTGTTCTATTGGCGAGAACCCACGCATCTTAAACGCATGATGGATATCTCCTTTTATCCCATAAAAAATTCGTTTTCTCGCATCACTCCTATCTTCAATTCTCTGAAATTCTTCACTGCTCAAGAAAGGACCTTTCCATTTCTCTGATGGTTTCATTTTACCATCAAAAAGGCCATATCTCGCAAAATGTTGCTGACGAGACCAATCTTCGCGAGCTATATACACATCTAACAGATTTAGAACTTCTTGCAATCCTTCTCTAACGTCTTGTGGTAAATCTTTCATATATCTCTGGAAATTTACCCACATTTAAACCTTTCGTTTTGTTATTACTCTTTAGTTACTTTCTTCTTGTCTTTTGAATATGAAATAAAATTAAAACCCGACGACGAATCGTCGGGCTTCAAGATTATTTTTTCAAAAAAACCCACAAAATTGTCGAGTGCCTCTAAAGTATCGGTAGTATGCTTAGCCCCGTCCATTTTCCCCGCTTCGAACCTCAATAGGTGAGCTGTTACGCTTTCCTTACATGATGGCTGCTTCTGGGCCTACATCCCTAGTGTCTCAGGTTCAAAACCAGGTTTGTTACACTTAGCATACCTTTAGGGACCTTAACTTTAGTCTCGCTTGTTCGCGTTTCGGAACAGAACCTTACGCCCTGCCCCCTATTCCCTACATATACAGCCAACAGGTTCTGAGTTGGAATAGGTCCCGTAACCTTGCGGCCCTGCGGACCTTATCCGTACTTTACCCCGCTGGCGAGCACGTAGAGACTATACTACGGCATATTTCGACAGGAACCAGCCATTGCCGAATTAGATTGGCTTTTCACCCCTATTCCCAAATCATCCGAGTGCATGCGCACAACACCGGTTCGGTCCTCCATTCTCCTTTCGAAAAACTTCGACCTGCTCAGGAATAGATCATCCGGCTTCGGGTCGTATCCAGGTGACTCGCGCCCTTTCAGACTCGCTTGCGCTCCGGCTTCTTATTTAACCTCGCCGCATAAATACACTCCGTGGCCCGTTTTTCAAAACGTACGTTACAACACCGTAATGCCGTAACCACATGTCACTGATAGATTTCAAGTCTTTTAACCCCCTATTATGGGTACTTTTCAGCTTTCCCTCGCGGTACTAAGTTCGCTATCGGACTTGGATTTATATTTAGGGTTGGCAGTTAATCCTGCCGTATTCGGGCCTCCTTTCTAGGGGGCCTTACTCTGTTAGAGCATGCCATATCGTCTTCAAGTACGGGGCTATCACCCTCTAAAGCATGACGTTCCAGTCAACTTCCCCTCGACAACTTAGGCTCAACTCCACCACATCTCTGCCGTCGTTTCCAACGGAGATTCGGTTTGCCCTGTTCCCTTTTCGCTCGCTGCTAATTAGGGAATCTCAATTGATTTCTCTTCCTGCCGGTACTAAGATGTTTCAATTCCCGGCGTATGCTTCCCTCTCGGGATTTTCGTAGAACACGTTTTCGCATTCGGAGATCCTTGGCTCAAAGCCCGCATGCGGCTCCCCAAGGCTTATCGCAGCTTGCCACGTCCTTCATCGCAATCCAAACCAAGCTATCCATCTAACAGTTTAATTAATAAGATCAGATAAACTATATTGTTCCTTCTAAACAGCAAACATTTTGTTTGCTAGTGGAAATTACCTTCTTACTTGCTTCATTGATTATAAACTCTGCGTGATACTTAACCGTCGGTATAGCACCACTATCACTAAAAAAGTGAATATGATTTATGAGTTTTCGATTTACGATTTTGAGTTTCCTCCGAAGAGTAAAATGTTAGGTTATCGAGGGTTTTTAAACATTTGGGTTTGACGTCGGTGTTAGGCCTTTTTAGGGGGAGTTTTCTCCTGTGGATTTTTTTTGTGAAGTAAGACTCCTGCCAGCAAAAGGATTAGCCCTGCTAGGAAGAGTAGAGCGAAGCCGATGGCCATGCCGAGCATTAGGTTCTTTAACAATTGGGTTATTGCTTGGAAAAGCGAAGATTGTAAGACCTGATCGATAAGTTCTGGAGGGACTGATTTTTGTATTTCTTCTTTTACCATTGCAATTAAAAATGTTTGGGAGAAGACTATGAAAATGAAGGGGAGGCCTGCAATTATTCCGGTTGTTCCGAAAGTTTTGAAGGGAAACTTTCCTTCAATTAGGATAATTGCTAAAATGAGTATTAGTGATAGGGCGACAGATATCCACAAAGCTAGAATAATGTAGAAGAGTTTTGATGATGCTTCTTGAAGGCCGCCCTTGATAGAGTTTATTGTGTAGTCAACTATAGAATCTTTTAGTAAATCCTTGAAGTTCTCAGGAGGGGTGTTGTTGATGGCTGTGCAGTCAATTTCAATAGGATCACCTGCTTCCATGTCAAGTGCATAGACTTCTCCTTGCTCGCAGAGCCGTGTTGCAGTGCGGCGCTCGTTTTCCATTTGAGATTGAGAGGTTTCTGCTAATGCTGTATCAATTTGCTCTTCGATAAATGGCTTAACTTCGTTGTCTGCTATTGAGAGAAGTGTCTTTTCATTAATCATCATTGAGAAGACTAATGAAGCTATCGCGAGGGAAAGTGAGATTATAAGCAAGGTTGTTAGTATGCCTACAAAGAAATTTTTTAGTCCGGCCATGCATAAAAGAAAGAAAGATGTTTAAAAAATGTTGTGCTAAGCGTAGAGACTTGGGTCTACGTCTGGTTGTCTTGGGGGATTTGGAGGGGATTCTCTTGCGTAGATTGTGACGTCTATGGGATAGAAAGCTTTTGAATATCTTAAAGAGGTTACCTGCCCTTTGAATGATTCTCGGAGTGCTGCTTCAAGTTCCCTGACTTCTTCAGGAGGCAATCTTGAGACATGTCTTTGTAGTTCTACTCCTGTTGAGGTGATTCTTCCAGTGACATGATAAATAACTTCTCTTTCGTCTGCCATGAGGGAGAATTAAAGTATATTGTTTAATAAAGCTACCTGGGACAAAGTGGAACTAATTTTTGGACCTGCCAGGTCTGAACTTTGTTCAGCCGTTCGAACGCTTGCGCATTCGAGAGCTAACTCGGCAGGAAGAAGATTCTGGAAGTTTGACTGGACCTGCCGAGAATTGAACTCGGATCTTCGCAATGCGAATGCGATATTCTGCAGTGATACTACAGGCCCCTAGTTAATAGACAAAGGGGTGATTAAAATTGTTTGCTTAGAAAGAGTGGACCCGACGAAGCATCTTTTTTGTGAATGGATGTTAATGGCTTGTGGCTGCAGCAATATTCCTGTCATAGTATTTTACAAAATAAGGATTGTATGTAGATTCCGACATCACCCAATTAAGCCTATGATGATTGGGGTGTGAAGGATCAAATGGCAAGGGTAATAACTCTGTGGGGGTCTTCTCTTGAAATTCTTTTACTAACCCTAAAACTGCCCGATCTAATCCTCTTAATGAAACAAATGCAATAAAGTTCCTCCCAAGCTCAGGGTTGGCCCGGGCATAAACTAAAGTGCCTTCTTCTCTTCTCCATAAAAAATAAGGCTCTATGCCGTCTCCGCGCAAAGGCACAAAGTTTGCATCGAATTGTCTGAAAGTTGCCTTGGGATCTTGAACGGTTTCGTATTCGCACATATCGACTGAGGTTCTCTGAGTGCCACTGAATTGTCGATTAGCGTTCGTTTGTGCCTGGGTGAATAAAAAGGAAAAGGCTAAGGGCATCAACCAATTAACATAAACTGCTGCTTGGTCCCTTTGATTTGGTAATGCGCCTGTGTTCCTTAAACGTTCTGCCAACGCTTTTCCTCTGAAAAAAAGCTCCTTGGTTGTATCTAATTGAAAACCTTCTGGATCTTTTTGAAATCTTCTTGTAACATCCCGCCTTGCTTCGCGGCTCACAACTGGTAAACTTAATCTTTCAGCTCTAGCTTCTTGATCCATACACTCATAAAGGAGTGCGAAAGTATACTTTCCAATAGTTTCTACTCTTTCGGAAACACTGGAAATGCGCGTATTGAAATTTGGGCAAACCAAAGGGTTCTTCTCTTTAATTCTGCCAATGGCAGTGTCCAGATGGTTAAGGTCTTGTAATCTGTCATTAACTTCTACAACAGTTTCCGGATAAACGTAGGGCACTGCTACAGGGAGGTTTAGTTTGGCCATAATTGTGGATAAAGAGATTAATTAAAAACATATTGTCAGAGTAAAACATAAATAAATGGACCCGACGAGAACCAGAAATACGACTTCTTTAGAAAAGAAGTTGTATGAATCAAGAAACTATTTTTGGATTGCTTCGCAATCTTGTTTGCCGATGGCACAAGCCATCGTCTCAGGACTTGCAGTCCTGAAGTGGACCCGACGAGAATCGAACTCGTGTCTCATCAGTGCAAGTGACGTATCCTACCATTGAACGACGGGCCCGTCTTCAATGAGTTGAAAAAGAAAAGGGTGGTTTTTAAGATTTTGCATCTAACGATTATAATCCTGAATCAACGATAATTTTGTCTCCTTCTTGATGGCAGGAAATTTTCTTTGGTCCTTCGAATGTAGAAAAACCATAAATGTCTAATCGATCTCCATTTTCTACTCTTACACCGATTGCATAATCGATACCAGAGCCCCCGCAGGAAAATTTAATGGTGGTTCTAGGAGAACTCGCGGTTTGAGAAACTAGGGGTTCGTAAAAGGATCTTGGGGGAATTTCCTGATGAGAAGGTAGACTTATTGCTAAAGCTAACGGCAAGACAAGATAGAGAATTCTTTTAATTCCAGCCATTATTGGTAAAAGGAAGATGGGGATTTAAGGGTTACTATTTAGAATTCTTTTTACTTGTTCGGGAGATAAATTCACCTTGTGGTATGATCCGCCGGCGCAAGTAATTTCTTCAGTTATTCCACCATTTCTTAGATCGCTATCTCTAGTAATAATATCAATGTTTCTTCCTGCTAAATAACGCCTTTCTGTTTCTGATAATGTGGTATGATAATTTACAGAAGTTTCGTCCCATCTTGGGCTGTCTAATAAGGTTAATGTGATGCGCGTCCATCCTTCAACAGTAGGAACGACTTCTTTAACAATTCCAGATTCAACTTCCATGTTTTATTTTGTTAAGTTTTATTTTGTTAACTTTCATTTCTCTAAAAAAGAGAAATGGGTATGCAAACGATCATTATTGTAACTCGCACCTATCACTTTGGTATTTTAAAATTATTAATTTTAGGAGGTGATCCATCTGCAGGTTCCCCTACAGATACCTTGTGACGACTTAACCTACCTTGTCTAACAAAGGCTCGTCCCTGACGGGCCTCACCAAGGCTAAACTCGGTTGGTTTGACGGGCGGTGAGAGCACGGGACATTGACTTATTCACTGGTCTCTGATAAAAACCAATTACTACCAATTCCAGCGTCACGAGGGTGAGTTGCAACCCTCGATCTGAACTAAGCTGCGGTTTATGAGATTAGCTTCACCTTTCGGTGTTGCGGCCCTTTGAATGCAGCATTGCCGCGCGCGTGTAGCCCAGGGTATTTGGGATGTACTCACCTAACGTGGCCCGCGCCTTCCTCCCGGTTGCCCGGGCAGTCTGTATATTGTTCTTGCAAAT
>JAHIWJ010000108.1 GCA_018816205.1 Nanobdellota archaeon | reverse complement strand
TTTCAAAATTGAAATGGTTTCATTTGGGACAACGCCGAGGTGTAATAAACCTTATCGGTTTCTTACCAACTTTCCTTTATGTTACTGTTCAAGGCTGTTAATCCATCATAGTTTTTCTGAGATATATATGCTTAAAATAAAAAAGGGAGGTTTCTGATTAAATAATGGAAAAATATAGTTTTTTAGTACCAGAAAACTGTTGCGGGAGGTTTGTAAGATTACCTGGAATACGTGGCGAGGATAAGCCAATCGTAACCTGGGTTCCAAGAAATGCCATGTATATGAATGTTAATACCTTAGAAGATGAAGAAGAGTTCGGGGGGTGTCAAAGCTGGTCAGATCGAAACCAATTATGTTTTCTTGATTCTTCCGGGAGTTGGTTGTATACGCGAGATATAGATAATGTACTCAATCAATGGTTGATGCCCAGACTTGAAAAAGTTTTTGTTAGGCTTTATTGAAAACGCATATTTATTGTAATCATTACGGGATATATATGTTTAAAATATCCAGGCGTGAGTAAACTTTATGGTTGATTCTTCAACAGGCATATCCTCTGAAAGAGTCTCTCGGACTATCGGGAGAGAAGCTCAAAAGAATAATATTCTCGCGGCAAAGATTGTTGCAGATATTGTGAAGACTACGTTAGGGCCGAAGGGAATGGACAAGATGCTGGTGGATTCTGAAGGAAATATTACTGTTACAAATGACGGTGTGACCATTTTAGAAGAAATGGAAATTGAACATCCTGCGGCAAAGATGATGGTTGAAATTGCCAGAACACAGGAAAAAGAAGTTGGTGACGGGACTACTACGGCAGCCTTGCTTGCGGGAACTTTGCTGGAAAAGGCGGAGGGGCTTTTGGAGAAGAAAGTGCATCCGACCTTGATTGTTGAAGGTTATCGTTTGGCAAGTGAGAAGGCTGAGAAGATTTTGGAAGATATTTCAATTAATGTGGATAATCGTTCGGTTCTTAACCACATTGTTATGACTGCCATGACTGGAAAGGGGGCTGAGGGAAACAAGGAGAGATTGGCGCAGTTGGTTGTTGAAGCGGTTGATCAGGTCGCGGATGGAAATAATGTTAATCTTAACGACATAAAGATGGAGAAGGTTGTTGGAGATTCTGTTAGAGATTCTGAGCTTGTGCAGGGAATGGTGCTGCAAAAAAGTCGGGTTAACAAGGAAATGCCTCCCAAGGTTGAAAATGCCAGGGTTTTACTGGTTGATTTTCCTCTTGAAATTAGAAGTCCTGAAATGGAAACTAAAATTTCGATTTCTACTCCGGAGCAGTTAGAAGCGTTCATACAAGCTGAGGAGGTTCATCTAAAAGAAATGGTTGACAAAATTACAGGAACCGACGCCAATGTTGTGTTTTGTCAGAAAGGAATTGATGATGTTGCGCAGTACTACTTAGCAAAGAAAGGCATTTTTGCATGCAGGCGCGTGGCTAAATCTGATATGGAAAAATTGGCGCGGGCGACGTCGGGAAAGGTTGTTTCAAATTTGCACGATATTTCTGGAGATCAGCTTGGAAAGGCTGGAGAAATTGAGGAGGTTTCTAAAGGGGGTGAATCTTTTGTTTATGTCAGGAGGTGTGACAATCCTAAGGCTGTGACGCTGATTTTGAAGGGCGGGACGCAGCATCTTGTTGAGGAAATTGAGAGGGCGGTTAAAGATGGGCTGGGGGATGTTGTGGCTGCTGTAAGGTCTGGGAAGATTGTCCCTGGAGGGGGCGCAGTGGAGATGGAACTTGCGAGAAGGTTAAGACATTTTGCCCGCTCGATTGGAGGAAAAATGCAGTTGGCTGTTGAAGAATTTGCGAATGCTCTGGAGTCAATTCCAGAAACTCTAGCGGAAAATGCCGGCTTGGACCCTATTGAAATCTTAACTGAGTTGAGGCGGAGGCATGAGGCCGGTGCTGTCAGAGACGGATTGAATTTATTTAAGAATACAATTGAAGATGCATATCAGGCGGGAATTGTTGAGCCGGTAAAAGTTAAACAGCAGGCGGTTTCATCTGCGGGCGAGGTTGCAATGATGATTTTGAGGATAGATGACGTTTTGATTTCTAAGGGAAAGGGCGAAGAGAAGAAAGTTAGAGAGATGATCGACTAGAAAGGAACTCCTGCTTGTCTGTGGTCTCTTGGAAGATCTAAGTAATTTTTCTTGCCCTTAAGAAGAACGGTTTTTTCATATTTTCCTTCGTGTTTTCTGAGTTTTCCAAAGAGGTCGACTGCGCCGATTCTTCTGAAAATTCTACTTCTTGCT
>JAHIWJ010000107.1 GCA_018816205.1 Nanobdellota archaeon | reverse complement strand
TTGTAGACCAAATGTGCGCTGAAGCGCACAGAAAATTCTGGGCATACCAGATAATTAAAAGGTATGCTGAAGAAAAAATGGCGGTTGGTAACTAACAGTTGATTGATAAGGAATTATTTTCGAATTATGCAACACTGCAATATTAATTTTCTTAATAAAAGATTACTCAAAAAGAAAATATTTATATATTAAATTAGATTAAATGTAAATATATGGAAGATCTTGACTTATTAGACAAAAAAATAATGTACGAACTAGACATTGACGCGAGAATGCCTGCTTCACAGCTAGCCAAAAAGCTTAGAAAAAGCAAAGAAACAATAAACTTCAGAATTAATAGGCTAATAAAATCGGACTACCTCAAGGGATTTTACACAGTATTCAACACCTCTGCGCTTGGATGGTTCTACGTAAAATTCTACTTCAAATTCAGAAGCATAACTCCCTTAAAAGAAAAAGAACTATTCGAATACATCAGCAAGCAAAACCACATAGCTTATTTGGGTAGCGTTGAAGGAAAATACGACTGCATTCTTCTGGTGATGGTAAAAAACTACGCAGATCTGTCAGAATTTCAAGACAGGTTTATGAAAAAGTACGGGTCATTCATCAGAGAGAAAGACATTGTTACGTTCCTCACAACCCATAGACTAAACGAAAGGTTCCTATTCGAAGGCAATGAAAAAAAGGACTGGTCTTACCCAATAAAACTAGAGAATTATACCTTAGACAAACTAGACAAAAAAATTCTAAAAGAAATATCTACCAATGCAAGAACCCCCATTGTAGAAATTGCCTCAAGGTTAGAAACTGACCCAAAGGTGATTAACTACCGCCTAAAAAAATTAGAAAAAGATAGAATAATCTTAGCCTATGTAACTGCTCCAAATTTCGATAAACTAGGAAAAAGCTTTTTTCAGGTAAACATCTCCCTAGAAGACCCAACTCAAAGACCCACAGTCATAGAATTCTTCAACAACACAAACAAGTGCCTCTACGCAATAGAGATTATGGGCAAATATGATCTATTAGTTGAACTACATCTAGACGGAACCGCTGAATTAAAATCCCTCCTAGACTCATTTAGAGAAAAATTCGTGAATGTTTACAGCGATTACGACGTATTAACAGTTTCAAAAGAACACGTAGTCGTATGGAGCCCATTCGAGTAACGTTTAAATAACTCTTTTTCTTATTCAAAGTATTAAAAGAAAGGTGAAACTTGGCTAAAAGAGACGTAGTCTTACTAAAAGGTATACTTATAGTATTTACAATTCTCCTATTTTTCAGTTTAACAAAAGCGATAGAACCTAACGGAGCAACTGTTAATGCTACAAGAACAGAAACAGCTAACGCAAGCAACGCCGGTTCACACCAAGCCCAGGCAGGCAACATAACCCAGCTAAATATCTTCGCTTATTCAACAACCCAGTCTTGGCAAGGTTACTTCGGTAACGTCTCCGGCACAATCCAACTAGCCGACGCCCAAGACAAAGTACTCTACAACTGGACCCTGGCAGAACCACAAGGAGAAGTCTACGCTTCGACAAACTCTTCAATAAGCTGGACAAACATCCAATGCTTAAATTTCACAGCAACAGGAGCCTATTCAGGAACAGAAACGCCAGGAGGCATAAACCTCTACGGAACAAACCTCACCACATTAGAAACAAGCTTCGGAATAAATTCGAGCGACGTCGACGGTATCGACGAAACATTCACCCTACAACACGGCGGAGTCGGGGAACACGATGCATTCTACACAGCAAACAGACAATTCGATGAGGGCGAATGCATCTCAACAAGAGTATACAGCAGCTCAGGCACTGGTGAAACTAACAAATTCGAAGAAGTCTTGCTCTATGAGCCAACAACAGCCAGTATAATATTCACCTCAATCATAGAACCTGGCACAGTAGCTGGCTTCGACGGCCAAGATTACGATTTTGAGATGCTCGTATTAGAAAATGGTCACGGCACAGATATCGAAACAACGCCATATTACTTTTTTGTAGAACTAGAATAACGGCTCTGTTGAAAAAGTCAGAAACGACGCGCCGCAGCAAGCGAGCAGAGCGAGCGCCAACAAACAAGACGCAGCAGAACGCAATTAGCGTCCTATTGCGGCGCGTGCAGGTTTGCTATTGAACCTGAGGGAAGGAATTGGGCGTGGAAAGGGCGGGTTTTCGACTGAAACGAAAGTCTAGTTATTGTAAAGCCTTGAAACCCGCACAGCAGAATTGTTTGCGAACTACTATTGAATTCGCTGTCGTGGCTGCGCAAATTCGGACAACCTGGGCGGGAGAGTGGGCGCAAACAATTCAAAAGAAATTTTCAACAGAGCCTAGAGTAGCACTACGTTTATATACTTAAATCGCCATAATCAAAAAATGATAAAGGTAAAAAAAGAGGCCATCCTTATCTCACCAAAGGACATTAAGCCCTCTTCCGACAAGTTCGAAGTTCTCGGAGCCTTAAACCCCGCAGCAGTGCGATTGCCTGACGGAAAAATAATCGCCTATGTCAGAGTAATCGAAAAACTAAAAACAACCAAAGACGAAAAATACTTCTACTCACCACGTATGGTCGGAAAAAATAAATTCAAAGTAAAAATCGATAGATTCAAAAAAGAAACGGCTGTCGGCAGCACAGATTTCGACTTCATATTCAAAGACGGCACAAAAAGATTAACTTTCATATCTCATTTTAGAAAAGTAATCCTTGATAAAACCGGTTTCAAAGTTTTGTCCATAGACAAACACCCCAGCTTCTTCGGTCTTGCAGACGACGGCGAACTAGGGGTCGAAGACCCGCGAATAACAAAAATAGGCGATCTTTATGTTATGACCTATGTGAGCCTATCGGTCGAACAAAACATCTCTACCGCGATGGCAACCTCCCGCGACTGCATAAACTGGGAAAGAAGAGGAATAATCTTTGGAGAACAAGACAAAGACGTTGTTATCTTTCCAGAAAAAATCAATGGAAAATATGTTGCATTTGACCGCCCAGAAGGTTCATTCCAATTCACCCAGCCGCACATCTGGATTGCATATTCAAATGACCTAACTTCCTGGGGCGATCTAAAACCAATAAGCTGCATCTACGAAGAGGCCGGCTTCTGCCCAAGAAACGGCGCAGGTCCGCCCCCGATAAAAACAAAAAAAGGTTGGCTCCTCCTTTACCATGCAGTAACCGAATTCCAAGAAAGCGAAGAAGAAATCTTCAAAAAAATAAAAAAAACAATCAACTCCCCAGAGAACTTGCTGAAGAAACTATCAAATTTAAAAAAAGAAGCACTCAGAAAATTCTCAATATACTCTGTTGGAGCTGCCCTCTTCGACCTAAACAACCCAGAAAAACTAATCGCAAAAACTAAGAAGTTTATAATAACTCCAGATAAAGATTACGAAACCACCTTCGAAGACAAAAAGGCCATCTTCCCAACAGCAACCATATCCGAGGGTGACAACCTCCTAATTTATTCTGGGGCGGGAGACAGATTCACAACAGTAAAGAAAGTCAGTCTCAACGAAATCTTGAGAAACCTAAAGAAAGTCAGGGACTAGCCTGCGCCTGAACCGCGCCAAAAACAATATTCCCAGAACAATCCCCAGAAACCGTCGACGGCACATAAACTCTCCAATAAGTTGCATTCCATTCGTCGACGTTCGCCTGCGAATCATTTGTCCTATAAGGCAGATTAAACTCTCTAACAAAAACATTGGACGTCAGATTCTGATATAACTGTTCAAATTGACTCAGACTTAAACCCCCGGGATTTGAATCAGTAAGATTATATTTCATATTACTCACAGAAATATTCTCTCCAGCCGTACAATTATAAATAAACCCATCGCCCTCAAAAGCCGCATAACCCGACAAACTAAGATTTATCACAGCATTCCCTGCGTTAGTGACATTCAGTTCTCTTTCAGGGCTTACCTCCTGAGTAGGAAGCTCCGCGAAATCCAGAGGAGAGTCAACGCTCAAAGCCAGCAAAACATTAACAAAAGTAAGATTATTAGCTGACTTAACAACAGAAAGATTGTCCTCAGTTACAACTGTACAATTCCAAGTTCCAGAGTCTGCAAAATACTCAACGCTAAAGCTACAATTAAACAAAACTTCATAAGGATTACCATACGAACTGTCCAAATAACAGCTGTCGTTTGTGTAATGATTGTTTTTATCATCGAGATCACCATAAAAAGAAGAACTCTGAAAAAAGCGAGCTGTCAAATTAACAAGTGTCTCTTCTCCATCATATTCAGTAACAACCCCAGAACAATCTATAGTCACGGAATTAAATAATTGAGCACATCGTGCCTGAATGGCTGACTCTTCCAATAACTCTGCAGGTTCTCTGACAACTCCTTTTCTGAATTGTGCGATACGAAAGTTACATTATCTCTTGTTTGTCTCCAGCATTC
>JAHIWJ010000007.1 GCA_018816205.1 Nanobdellota archaeon | reverse complement strand
GGTGAATCCCTGGATATCCGAGAGGAACAAATCAAGATCTAACCCTTCAATTGCCGCTTGAATTTCATCAGTCATGAAACCAAAGACATCCTTGCCCTTTATTCCTGTCAAGGCTTCCTCGATGTACTCCTTAAAGTACTCTCCAAATACTTGTTGAAATGCCTGGGGGATGGTATTATTTGCAAGGTTTGTCAGTAAGTCCCAGCCTCCAACATAGGCTGCATTAATGCTGTCTAAAAAGTTTTGTAGTTCATCAACCCAAGCGTTACTGAAAGCATTTGTAAGCTCCTGATATGATATCCCCATGATGTCAGCAAGGGCCTCGCCTGTTAATGAGCCACCTTCTTCGATTGCTGATATAATGCCTGCCTTCATTCCTTCTGTGAGTTCCGGCATTTGAGTAAATTCGCTGATCCATCTTGTCGCTAATTGACCTTGTATCTTTGCCCATTCCTGCGCTGAGATTTCGTTCACAGTTGATCTTTCAATACTACCCCAGATATTTGCACCTTCCGCCGCTTCTTGTGCAAATGTGAGTCTCATTTTATCGACTTCAAGTGTGTCAATTACTATTTTGAGAGCCTCCTTCGAGGTCTCTGAAAGATTCTCGAACATAACATTATACATGTCCATCGTATCTGCAATAAGACCTGCCACCCGTTGTGCTGATACGGCTATGTCAGCCTCATCCCATGCTCCACCAGAGACAAAAATTTTATTCATCTCCCCGGTGAAAAGTCGATTTGGGTCTTGAGACGTCTTTAATTGGGTTTGTGTAAATAATCTGGTATCACCTTTGGTATTATTTTCAATAATAGCAGTGATTATCATAATCGCCGCTATCATTGCTGCAGCGTATAAACCTCCAACAGCTACCGATGACCCACCAGCACCGAGAGCTCCCCCGGCGCTTCCTGCACCCATTCCGGCGGCCCCGCCATACGCACCGCCAAAACCACTTGCGAGAGTACTCCCCATAGCGCCTGATGTTATTCCCGCTGCTCCCATTCCAGCAAACATGCCTGGACCTGTCACTATTTGGCCACCAGTTGCTAAAGTCGCCTCACCGCCGAATACGCCGCCCTCTGAAAATAGCGAAGTATATAGAGAACCAATAAGACTTTTACCGGAAGCTAATTCGTAGCCCGACTTCCCGACACTGAGCAAATCAAACAGGCTGAAGCCGCCACCGCCACCACCCCCCCCCGATGTGCTGAGAAGGCTTCCCCATCCAGAACCGCCACTACCTTTGCCTACTCCAAACAGGTCATACATGGTCATTTTGGCGGCAAATTCGGCAATCATCCTCAAAACGTCATTAAAGAATGATTTGAAAAGATCTCCCAGATTATCCAGGTTGCCCGTCATTGCATCGTAAAAAGTATCTGCAAAAGCGGCTTGAACACGGTTCAAACCCTTAATCCAGAGTTCCTCGACGACTTTTGCGGATTTCTCTGCCTCTGCTTCCTCTTTCCTGTAAGCATCAATAATGTTTTTTACTTCCCAATCTATATATTTTCTATGGGCGTCCATTTCCTTTTGTTGAAAATCTGCCATATCTGCAAGCGCTGCATCATGATAACCTTCCTGTGCAATCCTCATCTGGCGGAATAGGTTCTCTTTTTCTGCTAAGGCGGATTTTTCATATTGTTCATTAAATTTCTTATATTTCTCTTCAAGATTTTTAAGGGCCTCTGCTAAATGATCAGTTTCTTCTTTCGTGATTTCCATCGCTTTAGCATTGTCACCTAATGCTTCAGTATTGTCTTTAGTAGCGATAGTTACTTTTGCCCCGGCTTCAGCGAGTTCTTTTGTAGTTGCAATCATGGCGCTGAAGCTATCATTTGCAAGGTCCGTATATTTCAGGGCAGCCTTGTAATCTGATTCTGCATTTTGTCTTGCTGTTCCAGCGGCTTTCTTAAAACCTTCGCTCCAATCTCCCCATGTCATAATAGCCATTAATTCATTCTTCGCCTGTATAAGTTTCCAGATCCCCGCAGAGAAAGTCATTGAAGCAGCATTAAGACTATACCAAGCACCAACAGCGGCAGCGGCAGCGCGGATAAAAACCTGGCCGATCATTAAATTTAAATCGGAAACAGTAGCCTTGAGGCTGTCCATTTTCTCTTTTGTTGTCTTTACTGATAGGTCATAACGGGTAAGGGCCTCTTTCCCTGCTTCAAGAGTGGCGTTCAATACCGCCATTTTCTTTTCTTTGTCAGTCAATTCTGCAACTGTCTTGCCGAGACTTGCCGCCATTGCCTCATTAGCTGATCCGACTTTCATCACAAGGCCGAGGTTATCAAGAATAAGAGGGGAGGCCCGGCCAACACCCGTGGCGATATCGTTGAATGCCTGGTTCGTGCTGATACCCATATCCCTGGCCTTGACCCGTGCAATCTCCATCAATGCGCCAAGTTTTTCAATCGGAATACCCAAGGATATGGCTTTATTGGCTGATTCAACAAGACTTTTCTGATCAATTAGACCGGCTGATTTCTCCCGTATCTTGGCGAACTCAACATCAGCATCCTTCCCCATGCTTTGGACCATTGTTCTAAAAGCCATCGTAGACTGCTGATATTGAGTAGCCATTTCAGCCGCCCCCCATGCCTTCTGTATAGCCATATAAGCAGCGGTCATGGCAACCGTTGTGGCTAACCAATTAGCCTTTAACTTGCTAAACATGGAAATCTGCTTGCCATATTGTTGCTCATTTATCTGTATGATTTTATTGGCTTTCGCTTGTTCTGCCCGGATGAGATCATCGGTGGTGGCCTTCCCGCTTCGCTTGATAGCTTCAAAAGACTGAATGGCCTGGTTTCTCATCAGGTCGAAGGTGGCGCCGCTCTTAATGCCTAAATTGGAAAAGTTCCGTTCTAAAATCTTGGCACCAGTTTTTGCTTCCTTCACCATCGTCTGCTGTGCGCGAACGTAACGACTTGGGTCCAAGTCCAATTCCACAAAAATCTTGCCCACGGAATGAGTAGCCATTATATCTCCACTATCCAAACAACCTAAGTTGATCACCTTTGCCGGTGTCATGTTTTATCATATTACAAAGACGGCAAAGACACTGTGTGTTTTTCTTCGTGTGTGACCCACCCTTATTCAAAGGGACGATGTGGTCCAAATTCGGAAATAATGGATGGAACCTATTATAGTCCGGCCTTGTCTTCTTCCCACATAATTGACATCTATATCCGTCACGTTTAAAGATATTATTTGGGTTAAAATTTTCATAGCCTACGCCCGCTTTTTGAGCACGGCGTTTATGTGAGTTCTTTTTGCTTGCTGCTTTTCCGTTTGGTGTTTGCTGATATTGCTTCATCCATTCTGATATATATGCTTTATTATCTTTACGGTATCGTTTTCTTAGCGTTGTTATCTCTACCTTGTTATCCTTATAATATTGCTTTCTTTGCACTTTTTGATCTTCTTCATTGTCTATATAATATTGCTTGAGATATTCATTTATTTTTTCTCTATTATCTTTACGATATTGTTCAGCGTATGCCTTTTTTGCTTCCTTGTTATCCTCATAGTATTTATTGGATAGTGCCTTTTTCTCTTCCTTGTTGTCTTGATAATATTGTTTTTTTTGTGCTAATATTTCTTCTTGATGACTTTGATAGTAGGATTTAGCGCAAGCTCTACACCAAAATCTATGCTCATCTTTTCTCCGAGAAAATTCATCTATGGATTTTTCGACTTTACATTTAGTGCAGAGTTTTGTTAAGGTAGGTTCAGCCATGACATCATATCTCCAATATATGAGGTTATCGGTTAGAGGGTAAGACAAGCATCCGGCTGGTTTTACCCTCGTTATTTTATACCGCATAACTGGTTTAAATGCAAGCATTATCTAACTCCTAATATCTCTTTCACTGCTCCAACTGACGCTTCAAACCCTGGCCTCATAAATGGCCTTGAATGCTCAACTATGCTGGCATAATATGCATTTTTCGTTCCTGCATAGATCCTCACATTTCTTTTCTTTGAAAATGCCTTGCCGCTTTTGGTCTTTTTCCGTACCACCCTCACACTCTTTTTTAATTGCCCTGCATCCCTGGCTGTCCATTCTTGCCCTGCATAAGGCCCAGAGCGATACATAGGACGCGATACCGTTCCGACCGGACATCTCCTACGCACCGCTCTTGCAACAACGCCAGCGGCTTCCTCAAGGCGTTCTACGGCCACCTTCTCAAAAGACTGGTCTGCGGTCGAAGGATTCCAGTTCTCTACCCTCATGGCTTTTTCTCTTCTTGTTTTCGGAAATGATGGGAGGCGGCTAATACCTTAGATAGGCATTTCTTCTGATCGTGGATGTGCCATAGATCCATGACGATCTTAACGGCGGGAATACTTATATCAATCACCTGCCCCATACCAGCAGTAAGGATCTGATCCTGCGTTGCGAAATATATATCCGCCGCTGCCTTGTTTTCTGGCATTAGGTCAACCCGACACGTCTCGCACGGTGGTTCGCCCGGGGGAGTGCGCTCACTATAGGCAACTCTACACTGG
>JAHIWJ010000106.1 GCA_018816205.1 Nanobdellota archaeon | reverse complement strand
ATCTGGAAATTAGGGGAGAAAATTAACGACGAGAGAAGTATTTATTACTGGGCGTGGAAAAATAAGATAAAGGTTTATTGTCCGGCGATTCAGGACGGGGCGCTAGGGGACAACATTTACTTCTTCAATTCAAAACACGAAGATTTTAGGATTGATATTGTGAGAGATGTTAAGGAGTTTAATGATACAACGATTGGGCTGGAAAAGTCGGGGATGATAATTCTTGGGGGCGGAGTTATGAAACATTCTATTTTGAACGCGAATATGTTGCGAAACGGTGCGGATTATTCGGTTTATATTAACACGGCGCCAGAGTATGACGGAAGCGATTCTGGGGCTTTGCCTGAGGAAGCGGTTTCTTGGGGAAAGATTTTGCCGAATGCAAAAAGCGTTAAGGTTTTTGGAGATGCGACGATTTTGTTTCCTTTGTTGGTGGCGGAAAGTTTTGCGGAGAACTAAATTGTAAAAAAATATTAGTCAACTTTTTCTGATTGAACCTTACTTAGTAAAGTTTATTGGGACACAAGCACCGTACTGGCAGAGCGCATTGTAGTCTAAGCAGTTTACAGCTGCTTTTTGACAGATTGTTGTTCCATTAGTGCCATTTACCGGGTACCACTCATTGAGGTGCCGAGGTACTTTTCCAGACTGGGAGCATGTGTCAGTATGATTACCTAAATTGTCTATGCAGGTTCCTTGCTGCCAGATATTAAATCCTCCGTCTGTGTCATAAGCCCAGGCTACAACAAGTGTTGCAAAAAGAGTAATTCCGATAATTCCCAAGATTAGATAGGATTTTTTCATTTTTTGCCTCCTTTCATCTTTATATTGCTCCTTTGTTTCAAGAGGTATTTATATTTTATTGAGGTGAAGCAATAAAATTAAAAAAGGCAGTTCTTTGGTAATTTTAGGGCCCATAGTTTAACGGATAGAATAACAGGCTTCGGACCTGTGGACCGGGGTTCAACTCCTCGTGGGCCCGTAACTTTTAGATAGTCCCCGATACAAAATCTTACAATTGATTTTGCATAAGGGTTCAACTCCTCGTGGGCCCGTTGGCTTTTTGAAATCTAGGCTAAGAAAGTTTAAATATGCCCCTTTGAAAAAAGATAAATGAACAAAATTGAAAGAGCTTATGAATCGATTGACCGCGCTTTGATGAGCGGAGCAAATGCGATGATTCATGCTTGGAATTGGACAACCGGAGAAACAAAGGCGCAATTGGCAAATAAAACGATTACCATATCAACCGTTGCTGCCGGAACAGCGTATTTTGTATTTAGCCCAATATGCGGATTTGCATTAACCCCTATTCATATACTTTGTAGCCATATACTTCAGAGAAAAAATACAGAAATTGAAGATAGAGAATTAAAGGCTATTAAATCTCGTTGCCTTGATTCTCATGTTGTAAAATGCAAGGATATTTATAAGTCTCAAGCACCATTCACAGTTGGTGGCGGTACAGGCGTGGTCGGCTTAGGATGCTATGAGAATGAAATCAGGGAAAATTTAGGTTATGCTCTAATTGGGGCATCTATGATATTGGTTGGTGCATCAGAGTACATGATGCGTGCAGACAATTTGCCTCCGAGAAAAAATTGCGTTGAAAGAGGTGTTGATTGGCTTGAAGAAAAAGTCAGAGAATACAAAGCGCAACCAGCAGTACAGCCCTCTTTTGCGTATCATCAGTTAACAAGGTTTTAATTCAACGGCGGGCGGTAGAATGGGCCGCGGACTTGCTCAGGTTTTCCTACTTTGTATAGCATCCATTTGTCTGCATTGTATTCTCCGTTTGGTGAGCCGTCAAAACCGAGGACTGAATGCGCGATTTCGTGTTGTTGGATTCCGGGCGACCAGCTTCCGGGCAGACCTGCTGCATAAACGCCCTCACCTGTCCGTGAATCTACTTGGCCCAGGACGCCTTGTCTAATTAGTGTGTCTTTGTCTGTCGGGCGAACCCTTTGTTCTAGCAGTGAGAGGGTTTCGGAAATAGGGCACTTTGGTTGGTAAACTTCTTTGACTGTCGGGTTGTATTTTTTGATTAAAGACACCATTGATTTATTGAAAGAAAAGGTTTAATAAATGTTATATTTAACAGCGTGCATGGTTGATGCAACTTTGGTTGAGTGCAGGGCAATGGTTGAAGGATTTGTGGAAGAAGGAGATATCTCTGCTGCTAGAGAGCTGGCGCGAACTCTTTATCTTGCAGCTTATGAGGATTATCAAGGGTCAGGCTCGTCTATGAAGGCAGAGGCTAAAGGGAGGCTGGATTATATTGGGGAGATTTATGACGAAGTCATTTGGAAGTAACATTTAATAAATCTCTTTTTTTAGAATTGTAATGGAAAAGAAAGTTGAGAAAGATAATAAAGGGCTGACTGTTGGGAAGAAAAAAGATTTTTCGACTTGGTTCAGCGAGATTGTGCAGAAAGCGGAGTTGGGTGATTTGAGGTATAATGTTAAGGGATTTTTGGTTTTTCAGCCTTGGAGCGTGCTTTGTATGGAAAAAATGTACAAGCATTTTGAGAAGGTGCTGCAGAAAAAAGGGCACGAGCCGTATTTTTTTCCGACGCTGATTCCTGAAAGCAATCTGAAGAAAGAAGCGAGTCATGTGCAGGGATTTACGCCGGAGGTTTTTTGGGTTACGCAAGGCGGAGACGATGTTTTCGAGGAGAGGCTGGCTTTGAGACCAACTTCTGAGACGGCGTTTTATCAAATGTTTAATTTGTGGATTAGGAGTTATAATGACCTGCCGTTTAAGGCTTATCAGAGGGCGAATGTTTTTAGGTATGAAACGAAAGCGACACGGCCATTTTTGAGAAGTCGTGAATTTCATTGGATTGAAGCGCATTGTGCACATGCGACAGAAGGAGATGCGATGAAGCAGGTTGAAGAAGACATGGAAACCACAAAAGAAGTCATGCACGATATTTTTGGCTTGCCGTTTATTTTCTTTGAGCGGCCTGCTTGGGACAGATTTCATGGTGCACATCGGACATTTGCTGCTGATGCTTTGAATCCTGACGGGCGAGTTGTGCAACAGCCGTCAACGCATTTATTGAAACAGGATTTTGCTAAAGTATTTGATGTTAAATTTAAGGATAAAGACGGAAAAGACAAATTTGTTTGGATTACATGTTATGGGCCGGCAATGTCTAGGATTTTCGCGAGTGTTGTGAGCGTGCATGGCGACGATAAGGGATTAAGGTTTCCGTGGGAGATTGCGCCGAGGCATGTCGCGATTGTGCCGATTGATAATAGCAAAGAATTGGTTGACAAGGCTAAGGAGTTGAAAGAGAAAATTGGGGATTTTGCGGAGGTTGTTATTGATTCGAGTAATAAGACTCCGGGAGAGAAATTTAATCATTGGGAGATGAAAGGAATTCCGGTGAGGATTGATCTTGGGAAGAAGGAGTTGAAGGAGAAGAAGCTTTGTGTTTTCAGGAGAGATTTGAATAAGAAGGAATTTATTGCGGAGAAGGAGCTGATGAGTTATCTTGAGAAGGTTAAGAATGAATGCGGGAAGAACTTGCTGAAAGAGGCAGATCAGATTTTCAAGGACAGGATTGTGAATGTTTCAAATGTCCGGGAAATGAAGAAAGCTGTTGGCGCGGGAAATATTGTGAGGTGCGAGTTTTGTTCGATTGATCGTGATGGGGAAAGGTGTGCTGAGGTGATAGAGAAAGAAGTTGGGGTGAAGGTTCGGGGGACTAATCTAAAGAAAGAGGCTGTTAAGGGGAAGTGTGTGGTTTGTGGGAAGAAGGCGGGGAATGTGGTTTATGTTGCGAGAGATTACTAAACTTTGTAAATTTATTTTTTAATTATCTTTTCGATTCTTCTTTTAAATCGATAGACGTCATCACGCGATGCTTTTTTGGCTGCGAGGTATTTTTTCTTTATGTCTGACCAATCGTTCTTTTGGCTTATGCGGTCCCAGACTTCTGATTTTGAAATTCCGATTTTTTCAAATTCTCTTGTCACGGGGTTTACTTGTTGTTTGTCTGTTGTATTTATTTCTGCGGGGCGGAAATCTGGGGAGTAAACTTCCACAACGGTTCCGTAAATTATTGGTTCGGCGTTGCCTTTGCGGGCATAGAACTCAGAAAGGCGGGCTTTTGCTTTATTTTCTGCTGTCCCAAATGTTTTTTTTAGCCAATGGGGAAGAGTGACTAGATACACTGAAATGACATTTTTTCTGATTGAATACTCCTGATTTCTAAATGCCTTGCCAATTGGAACTCCTGTCTTTATTTCATTATTTATCTTTTCTATTTCTTTTTTTTGAGTCTTTTGAAAGAATGTAATTGCGTAGGTTCTTGAGACTCCGAGAGTGTCAACCAAGTGTGATTCGCGTATTTTATCGTCGTGAATAATGACTCTCGCAGAGATTGGGCCATATTTTTCTTCTAGTACATCGGTATGAAGACGGTTTATTAATGGAAAGTGTTCCATGCATGTTTAAGGGACAGTTGTTTTTTATAGGTTTTGTTTGGAATTTTGATAACCTCATTAAATTTTTATACCTCCATTCTTTTTGTTTTGAATGGTTGAGCTGAATTTTAATCCTGGGGATTATGTAAAGCTGCGTTTAGCTAAAAGAGAAGTTGAAGGAACTATTTTAGAGAGTACAGACTCGAGCGTTTATTTGTTGAAGTTGAAGACGGGGT
>JAHIWJ010000105.1 GCA_018816205.1 Nanobdellota archaeon | reverse complement strand
TTTGTTGATTATATCTTTTAGAGGTTTTTTGTCAAAAGTCATGTCCAGTAGAAATGCGAGAGATATATAAACTTTTCTGGGTTTGAGGCACTAATTTAATTTGTTAAGAATAGTCTTTTAGGTGCATAACTTTTTGGTTGATTGATTTGTTATTGGGTGATGTGGCTTTTTGGTTGATTGATTTGTTATTGGACGGTATGACTCCTTGGTTTCGTATGGAGTTTTTAGTTATTTTTAGAAATATTTAAAAAAGGTTGCAGAAGTTCGTTTTTTATAATTTTATTTTATAAATATTTATATTATATTATATATATTATATATTATGGGTTATAAGACTTTGGTTTTTAGTTCGTATTAATCGATGGGAAATTGGGAATAGAAAAATATTTTTCCATAAGAAACGATGGTGTATGATCGGAAAGAAGAATTCATTTATTTTGTTGTTTATTCTTCGATTAAACGAATTTCGAAGGGAAATGGGGGTTAGGGAATAGACAAGTTTATAAGGTTTGATTTGTAGTTTGGTTTGTTAAAAGAGGAATTATGGACAAACTCGACCAAATATTTGATTCATTTGCAACAAGCAATCTTTTTAGAAACAAATCTGTGTTGCAATCAAATTATTCTCCGGAGACGATTCTTCATCGGAGCGAGCAAGTAGAAAATATCGCTTCTATTTTAGGTCCAACTTTAACCGGGGAAAGAGCGAGTAATCTCTTTTTGTATGGCAAAACAGGGACAGGCAAGACGCTAAGTGCACGATACGTCAGCGATAAGCTCGAAACTAAAGTCAAATCTGCAGGGCTGGCTCGTTTGAAGTTTTTGTATATTAATTGTAAATCAAAAAAAGTTTCTGATACTGAATATAGAATCATCGCAGAACTGATTACTCAATTGGGGGGGAAAGTACCTGCGACAGGGTTACCTACAGATGCAGTTTATTCCAAATTCATTGATATGATTGACTCAAGAAAACAAATTATTGTTTTGATTTTGGATGAAGTTGATCAAGCGGTGAAGAAAATATCAGATAATTTTATTTATACTTTGACGAGGGTTAATTCAGAATTAAAAAATGCTCAAATTAGCTTGGTGGGCATCAGCAACAGTTTGACTTTTATGGACAACCTGGATCCTCGAGTGAGAAGCTCTTTGGGAGAAGAAGAAATAATTTTTCCACCATATAATGCGCTGCAGTTGAGAGATATTTTGACTGAAAGGGCCAAGACGGCTTTTAGCGAGGGTGTTTTGGGAGAAGGTGTTATTGCAAAGTGCGCAGCATATGCTGCAAGAGAGCACGGCGACGCTAGGCGCGCTTTAGATTTGTTACGTGTCGCTGGAGAGATTGCTGTCCGAGAAGGAGGCAATAAGGTTAATTTATCACATATTGACACAGCAAATCAAAAAATAGAAAGGGACAAGATGTTGGATGTTATTGAAAGCGAACCTACGCAATTTCAATTGGTTTTACATTCGATAATGCTGCTGGACAAAGACAAAAGCTACGGAACAATATTTACAGGAGATGTTTATAATATCTATCAAGATGTATGCGAGAGGACAAAAAATGAAGTTTTGACTCAACGAAGAGTTTCTGATATTTTGGCGGAATTTGATATGCTTGGTATTATCAATGCCAGAGTTATAAGCAAAGGGAGGCAGGGCCGTACTCGCGAGATAAAGCTCTCTCTTTCTTCCAACATCAAGGAGAAAGCGGGAGACATTTTGAAAAAGGCTCTTGACTTATAGTGGACAAAGCTATTTTGGCCGTGATTCGAGAAAAAGGCCTGCTGCTGGAAAAAGACATTTATGATTTGATTGATGGTTTTCGGGATTCGCATTCTGCGATGGTTTTTTTAGAGCAGCTTGAAAGGATTTCAGGGGAAAAGATGATTACAAGGGGCGTTTTAACGAAAAACGCGGGCTATGTAAAGGAGTTTGTGAGGCAACTTCCCGGCGACGATAAAACGTTTGTTGAAAGAGTTTTTGTTAAGCTGGGTGTACATTTGGAAGTGAGAACGGAAAGAGAGACCACTGCTCCGCCGAGGGAAAAGGCAAGTTCTCAACAAGACTATAAAGTTTTTTATGCAGAAACGGTTCCCTATAAAAAATTAGAGGTTAAAGACTTTGTAGGGCATTTTCGTTCGAGATTTCAACAGCTTCAGAGAATTTTAATGTATCGTCCGGAGCTGCAGAAAAATTTAATTTCTATAAATAAAATTTCTGCGGAGAGAGCGAGTCTGAGTTTGATTGGTATTGTGAAAGACAAGAGGATTACTAAGAACAAAAACATGATTATTGCTTTGGAAGACTTAACGGGGGAAATAAGCGCACTTGTTAAATTTGACCGTGAAGACGTATTCGAAAAAGCTGACGAGCTGCAGTTGGATGATGTTATTGGTATAAAGGCTTCTGGAAATAAAGATATGGTATTTGTGCATGATATTTTTTATCCCGACGCATTTAATTTAGAGAAAACAAGGTTTAACAACGACGCGCGCATTGCTTTTATTTCAGACACGCACTGCGGCAGTGACAGGCATTTATCTAAGAGCTTTAATAAATTTATTGATTGGTTAAATTCTGACGACGCTGTTGCTGGGAAAATAAGATATTTGTTTTTTGTCGGGGATACTGTGGACGGTGTCGGTGTTTTTCCAAGTCAAGAAGAAGTCCTTACTTTGAAGTCGATGCACGAGCAGTATGAACAGCTTGCCGGTTATTTGAGGCGCGTGCCAAAAGATATCACTATTTTTCTTTGTCCTGGGCAGCACGATGCGACGCGAGTCGCGGAGCCGCAGCCAATTATCAGCAAAGCGTATGCTCCGCAACTTTATGAACTTGAGAATGTGGTGCTTGTGACTAACCCCGCCCTGATAAAATTGGTGGAGGGCGATAAGGAATTTAAGGTTTTGATGTACCATGGGGCGAGCATTCACACTTTCATTAATGAAATAAAAAGTCTGCGATTGATGCGAGCGCATCAGTGTCCTGCCAAGGCGGTTGAACAGATGCTTAAGCGCAGACACCTGTCGCCAACGCACGGGTCCGCTTCGGGGGTTTATATTCCCAATGCAGAAACAGACCCCTTGGTTATTTCAGAAGTGCCAGATGTGCTTTGCACGGGCGAGGTGCACAGGATGGATATAAGCAGCTACAACGGCGTTTTGATTCTTACGGGCAGCTGCTGGCAGGCGCAGACGCCCTTTGAAGAGAAAGTTGGCAATGAGCCGGACCCGGCAAAGGTGCCAGTGTTAAATTTAAAGACCCGTGAGTTGAAAATTTTTGATTTTAGAGACGAAACGGAAGTTGACGAAAGGGGTGTTTGGGTTGGAGGGGACGATGTCAGCGATTAACAATCATTTTAAGGCGATAGAGAACGGAACAAATATTTGTTACGATCTTGCTCGGTTGGCAAGGAAAAAAGGGTTGGATCCTGCAGATGATGTGGAGACACCAATCGCCACGACTCTTGCCGAAAAAGCTATAGGGTTAATATCTGTTTTGTATCCGCAAATTCAAGATAAGAAGATAATTGATGAAATTTTGAATTTAGAAAAAGAGTATGGTCAGTTGGATCCGGCGGTGGCTTTTAAAATCGCTGAAGAAATTGCCAAGGAAAAATTCTGCAAGTTTAAGGACCAGCTTGAGGCGATAGATGCTGGGATCAGGGTCGGTTTTTCCTACATCACCCTGGGGGTGGTTTCTTCGCCGATTGAAGGGTTTACAGGTTTGAAGATAGGCAAGACCAGAGATGGAAAGGAATATTTTAGGGCATTTTTCTCTGGGCCAATAAGGAGCGCAGGAACTACAGCAAGCTGCGTTGTTTTGATGTTGATAGATTATTTGAGGGAAACTTTTGGCTATGCGCCGTTTGACCCTGACGAGTCGGAGGTTAAAAGGTACATAACTGAAAATTATGATTATCACGAGAGGGTCAATAATCTTCAGTATTTGCCGACGGAGGAAGAAATTGAATTTTTAGCTAAACGACTGCCAATTCAGATTGACGGCGAACCAACCGAGAAAAGGGAGGTTTCTAATTATAAGGACCTTGATAGAATTGAGACTAATTTTATCCGGGGGGGAATGTGTTTAATCTTTTCAGAGGGATTGGCGCAGAAAGCTCAAAAAGGCGTTAGGTTACTGAAGCAGGGTGTTAAGGGCCGGGGGTTTCAGGCGACGGGCTGGGATTATTTGGATGAATATATTGAGAAGTTTAAGACGAAAAAGAAGTCTGGTGGAAAGACCGACGGGAAACCCACATATATCAAAGATATTGTGGCTGGTAGACCGGTCTTCGGCCATCCCTCTCGGTCGGGGGCCTTTCGTTTTAGATACGGGCGGAGCAGGACGGGGGGATTTTCTGCGACACTTGTGCATCCAGCCACAATGGCCATTTCTAATAGTTTTATTTCTTCTGGGACGCAGTTGAAAATAGAGAAACCAACAAAGGGGTGCGCAGTAACGGTTTGCGACAGTATCGATGGGCCAATTGTTAAATTAAAAAATGGCAGTGTAAAAAAACTGCACGATTTTGATGAGGCGAAGACGTTGTACAAACAAACCGAAGAAATATTGTATTTTGGGGACCTTTTGTTTCCATTGGGCGATGTTATCAACAGGAATTATGATTTGTTAAAGGCGGGGTATGTGGAAGAATGGTGGGCTTTGGAACTGAAGGAGAAGGGCGGAAAGGTTGCTGATATGTTTGATGTTGGTTTTGAAGAGGCGGTTAAACTTTCTAAGAAGTTTAATATCCCGTTACATCCAGCACATATCTACTTTTGGACACAAATAAACAAGGAAGAATTTTTTTCTTTGTTGGATTGGATTGGGCGTGCCGAATTTGCCGACGTTAAAATGGTTTTGCCTTGGGGCAAGGTTGACAAAGAAAGGTTTGTGAGAGGAAAAAGGGCTTTGGAGATTATTGGCGCTGAGCACGAGGTGACTTTAGAGAATGTTGTTTTGAGCACGACCGAAACAAAATCTTTACTGTTTAATTTAGGTTTTGACGTTTCTGCTTTGGGGAAAGAGGGCTTTGAAGCGCAGTTCGATGGAATATTGAAAAAAATTAATGGTTGTGGGAAAAGTCTTGTTTTAGAGGTTATTAATGAAATCTGTGGTGTAACTATCAAGGACAAGGCGGGAACTTTCATTGGGACTCGAATGGGGCGGCCTGAAAAGGCAAAATTGCGCAAGTTGACTGGCAGCCCCCATGTGTTGTTTCCTGTTGGGGATGAGGGAGGAAGGCTGCGCAGCTTTCAGGCGGCCTATGATGTTGGCAGCGTCAGGGGGGATTTTCCCCATTTTTATTGTCCTCAATGTGACAAAGAAAATGTCTACAGGCGGTGTAAAGATTGCGGAGAGTTTTGTGTTAGAAACAAGGAGGAGGGTTTTGATTTTGGGCATAAACGAATAGACATCCGCGAGTATGTAGACCATGCAAAAAAGGTTGCAGGTGTGAGCGCCGACGATGTACCTTTAATGAAAGGGGTGAGAGGAACGAGCAACGCAGACCACATAACAGAGTTTCTGCCTAAAGGTTTCTTGAGGGCCAAACATAATCTTCATGTAAACAAAGATGGCACGATTCGTTATGATATGACCGAAATGGCCTTTACTCATTTTAAGCCCAAAGAAATCAGGACAAGTGTTGATAAACTTAAGGAGCTGGGTTATGAAACTGACATGTATGGAAAGCCGTTGGAAAGCGATGAGCAGATTTTAGAGTTGTTTCCACATGATGTTGTGCTGCCAGCTTGTCCAGAAACTCTTGATGAAAAAGCTGACGATGTTTTCTTGAAGATTTCTAAGTTTATCGATGACGAATTAGAGAGATTGTATGGATTGGATGCGTTTTACAAAGCTAAGACGACAGAAGACTTAGTGGGGCATTTAGTTGTTTGCATCGCGCCGCACATTTGTACAGCAACGGTCGGGAGGATTATCGGCTTTTCAAAGATTCAAGCCCTGTTGGCGAGCCCGTACATGCATGCTGCTATGAGACGAGATTGCGACGGGGACGAAGCGGCGGCGATGATGTTGATGGATTTACTTTTGAATTTTTCTAAGAA
>JAHIWJ010000104.1 GCA_018816205.1 Nanobdellota archaeon | reverse complement strand
GTTGATTTTGCAACTTAAAACGCTGAGGGCTTTAGCCCTCGGTAGTTTACGAATATCTGATTCTGATATGTAACAGGCTATGTTGTGTGCAGTGACGTTTTGTGAAGAATAATCTCTTGCAAGTTCTTCATTTGTACTTAAGTGACAAACTGTTCCACTATCATAACTATCAATTTCTTGTGAAACTCTTGAGATAAGTTCTGCTCTAGCTCTTTTATCAAGTTTTGCTAGAACATCATTTCCGTAATTTGGATTACTTCTGCCCGTAGCATTTCTAATACCTGTAGTTCTGTAATCTCTTTCTTGTTTTGGCAAGCCTTTAAGGCATCTTGAAACTGCGACTTTTGAAAAGTTTGCAGCTTCTGCAAGTTCCGTATTTGTGCTAAACCTATCTAGTCTTCCTTCTTGATGAACAGCAATTTCCTCTTTGACTAAGTCGACTAAGGCCAGCTTATCTTCATCACGAATTTTATGTCCTTTTGGCATCTTATGCAGCCTCCTCGACTTTGCTTTGAGGATTTCTTTTTGCCAATCTTTCTTTGATTGCGTTTAGTCTTTGTTTTTCTGGCTCAGTCATTTCTGTATATATCCTTTCAACCATGGACCCGTAGTATTCTTGCCAGTGTTCTCTGTTGCCTTCTCGGGCCATATTTGTTGGAACGTGACATTCAGTACATAGGGTAACAAGATTATGCTCGTCGTTATGTCTTTTGTCGTAATCGATATGATGAACACTAAGCCCTTGCTGGTTATGCCTTGCTTTTTGTTCTTTTTGAGTTGTGCCGCAATTACGGCATTTCTTTCCATCTCTGACTAAGACAACATATCTCATGAGGTGAGTAAATTCTGGATCGTATCCTCTTAGAGAGCTCCATCCATTGAAATTTGGGTTGTTTGGGCCGCTCATTCTTTCAGACATTCTTTGTTTGAATTTAGATGAATGGTGTTTACCATACCATGGATGAGATTCACCCGTTCTACCGAATGCAGGACATAATTCACCTGTTCGGCCAAACATGCTGTTTTTTTCGCCTGTAATATCTCTTTTGCTCATAGCTTCAAAGTATGCGGGGGTTTTAGTTTTGTATCTACGTTGACGGGCATTTTCAACTTGTTCTTCTGTAACAATGCCGGCTTCTATACCTCTTTGTAGCATCATTGATACTTTTGCGTTTGAAGGAAGACCATAGTTCTTAGCAATTTCTCTTCCTAAATCGTCAAAATATATAAAGTCTAAAGAAACGCCGGTTACATCTTCTATGCTATATTTGCTGTTTTCTTGTAAACGTAATGCTTTTGTTCGATAGCTTCTTTCTTCGTTGGTTAAATATCCTAATGCTGCCTGCAGACCCTGTTTTCGAAAGCCGGTTATCTCTGCCAATTTAGCATTTGTAGTCAATCTAACCAAGGTGTCTGATTTTGAATGATTAATTTCTTCTCTAACTAATTCAGCCATTGCCTTAAGGTCTGACTCATTATACCTTGTTCTTCCCATTTTACTTATCCTCCTTGTTATCTTTATCATCGAGCAATTTCCTGAGACCGTATTCTAGGACATGGCTTCTGTTACGAAATTGTCCGTTTCTTTTCTCAATGAGATTTTCTATCTTCTCAGCAAGCGCTGAATCTATAGTTATACTAATTTTCTGTTTAGCCATAGAATCGCACTTTATCCTACTTTTTTAAACCTTTCTCTTGTTATCATTTCAAAGTCATTACAGAATTAGATTTTCAACGCTGATTTCCACATCAACTCAAAGTACTTCTTGTAGCCGTCTGAAATTTCTTTATTCTTTATTACGACTGCGAATGGATTTTCTTTGCTCCAAAGGATTAAAGCAACTTTGTCTCCGTAAACATTTACGGCTAAGGGGGATGAGTATTTTTGGGGGAGAAACCTGATTTTGGATAAAGGAACATTTAGTTTCTTATCAGTTTTGTTAAAAATTATTTTTACTTTTTGTTTGTTTTTCACTCTTCTTTGATCAAACCATTTGAAATAGAATTGTAAAATGTCGTAGGCGTTCGAAGAGCCGCCCAGAATTAGAATATTTTTTCCCGTCGACAATTGGTCTTCCATGACTGTTTTTAATCCTTGATGACCTTTGTAGAAGTTTGTTTCTTCTTTTTCTTTTGTTAATGAAAAAAGAGATTCCATTTCAGGAAGGATTTCTTCGATGCGGGCCTGTTTTTCTTTTAGGAGTTCTAGGATTGTTGTTGGATTTGCTGCCTGGAAGACTCGAGTGTTATTTTGGGTGATGTGACTAATAAGACCTTTTTCGGTAAGCATTGCTAGAGTATCGTAGGTAACTCTCCTATGTAGGCCGGATTTTTTTGCTATTTCTCCTGCTTTAGACGGACCTAAATGCAAAAGGGTTTGGTAAATAATTGCTTCATTTTCTGTCAGGCCTGCTTCTCTTAGTTGCTCTTTCATTCAGCGTTGAATAATTTTTAATATATAAGAATTGTGGTGATACTTCTCACATCTAAACTTTATTAAGCGGGTATTCTACTACAACATAACATGGCAGAAATACAAATAGCATACAGGCCTTTGAGGCTTCCTGAATTGAGAGAAGGGGATGATCCTGCTAGGCATAGAATTTCTAGGTCTATGCTGGTTGAGAAGATGGAAGCAGAAGCTAGCGCGGCCTTTTTAAAAAATGCAGTTGTAAGTCCGTTTGAAGAAGCTTTGAAAAAATCTGACAGAGAGAAATTTGATACCGGGGAATTTGTAATAGAGATTAACGAGGGGGGTTCTGGATCTACGAGTTGGGCGGGAGTTTATGACGAGTTAACTACTTTTTTAGATGTTAGGGCAGATGATTCCAGAGCAGCGAGCTTTGATGGAGTTAAATATTTTGATGGTGTGGGGTATTGTATCAGAGTAGAGGATTTACAGAAGCATGTTGATAAACTTGTCAAGGATAAAACCAGCGAGCCTTCTGGAGCCAGGAGTTTGAGGTGGCCTGCGAAGGATAGGGGCAAGGAATTGCCGACCGAGATAACTTTGCCCGATGGAAGTTTTTACAGGGCTACCAGGGAGAACGGAAAGGCTGTTTTGCAGGCTAAAAGATTTATCTCGGGAGTTGATGCAGGAGTGAGTAAGCCTTACAAGGCAGAGTTAGTAAGGTGGTTTAATGCAGTTACAGGTTATGAGCCACCAGGGAAAATTCCTGATAGAGATTTGGGCCATGATGAAAGAGTTGTAGAATTTGGCAGAGGCAGCTATGGCGAGGTGCAGTTAATCAGGCAGGAAACTCCAGATTATAAGGCTGCGATTGCGCAGGTTAGAGAAGCACTTCAGGATATGAAAGACATGGTAGCTGTAAAACAATTCAGAAGTACGAACGATGCAGATGGCACGCCCTATGTTAATATAAAATCTTTGGTGAAATTTTTTGGAGATGAGAGTCTTAAGGATAATAATTTGATTAAGGTTGGGTCTAGATATAATATAACTCCCTAATTTTTGTTGATAGGGTTAATTTTTTATACCTTCTTTCTTTTGAATTTCAATGCCAAAAAAATTTTACATAACAACAGCGATAGATTACGTGAATGCAGCGCCGCACATCGGTCATGCGTATCAGAAGGTAATCGCAGATATATTGGCAAGGTGGCATAAACTTTTAGGAGAGGACGTATTTTTTTTAACAGGAACAGATGAGCACGGAAGAAAAGTTCAGAAAGCTGCTGAGAAGGCTGGGAAAAAACCTAAGGAATTTGTTGATGAGATTTCTGTTAAGTTTAAGGAAGCTTGGAGCGCGTTGAACGTGAAGTATGACAGATTCATTAGGACAACAGACGAGGATCATAAAAAAGTAGTAAAGGAAATAATTGAAACAGTTAACAAAAAGGGAGACATTTATCTGGGAGATTACCACGGGTTATATTGTGTTGATTGTGAGGCATATTATACAGAGAAAGATGCTCCTGATTTTGAATGTCCTGTTCATAAAAGGCCGCTGGAAAACCTAAAGGAAGAGTCTTATTTTTTTAGATTAAGCAAATATCAAAAGTTTTTACTTGAACTCTATGAAAATCATCCAGAATTTGTTTTACCAGACAAGAGCAGGAACGAAGTTAAAAACAGAGTTAAAGAAGACCTGAAGGATTTGTCGATTTCAAGAACGAGTTTTAATTGGGGGGTTCCTTTTCCCGGAGATGAAAAACATGTTGTTTACGTTTGGTTTGATGCTTTGTTAAATTATTATAGCGCCACAAGGCAAAAGGGAAAAGAAAAATATTGGCCGGCAGACTTGCATGTTCTTGGAGTTGATAACACTTGGTTTCATACAGTTTATTGGCCAGCGATGCTGAAAGCAGCAGGATTACCTTTGCCAAAGACGGTTTTCAATCATGGGTTTTTGACTTTCAATGGACAAAAAATTTCTAAGAGTCTGGGAAATGCGATTTCACCGAGAGTATTGGTCGAAAAATATGGCGCAGATACAATAAGATATTTTGTCTCAAGGCATTTTCCTTTTGCGAGTGGGGAAAGCGGGGACTTTGACGAGAAAGCCTTAATCGACAGACACAACAACGAGTTGGCAAACAAACTCGGGAATTTAGTCTCTCGAGTTTCTGTCCTTGCTGAAAAGTACGGGCTTGAAAAGTGTAAAATTGAAACTTTGAAGGTCGAAGAGACTAAAAAGAAAGTTGAAAAGTATTTTGAGAGTTTTGAAGTTGATAAAGCCTTGAGCGAGATTTTCGCTTTTATTGACCGATGCAACGAATTTATTCAGGAGAAGAAGCCGTGGGAGAGCCATGACAAGAAAGTTTTGTATGAACTGGCTTGTGGAATTAAGGATGCGACGATTTTGCTTTCGCCGTTTATTCCTTCGACATGTGAGAAAATAGCTTCTATTTTTGGATTTTCTTTAAGGTTGAGAGAGTTGGATAGCGATTTGAAAATCAGAAAGATTAAAAAGAGCGAGATTTTGTTTAGGAAGATTTAGCTATGAGTTTGTTTTTTTTGAATATTCAGTTTAAGGCGTAAAAGAACTATACCCTTCTCCAACATGACCAATCATCAGAACTGATGGAATGGGGCCTTCGTTATCTACGTCATGGATGAATGCCTTAGTCATACCTTCTTTGCCCGCGTTGT
>JAHIWJ010000103.1 GCA_018816205.1 Nanobdellota archaeon | reverse complement strand
TTGTAGACCAAATGTGCGCTGAAGCGCACAGAAAATTCTGGGCATACCAGATAATTAAAAGGTATGCTGAAGAAAAAATGGCGGTTGGTAACTAACAGTTGATTGATAAGGAATTATTTTCGAATTATGCAACACTGCAATTTTTGGAGGATTAATTATTAATAATAACTTTATAGTAGTTACAATGCAAAGATTTAAAAACCTAATTTTTCTATATTTTTTATGGTTGAAGATCATAACAAGATAAGTCACACAGCAGCAATGTGCGCAAGAGCCAGAGCAAAATATACAGACATGCCTTATGCACAAAAAATAGCTGCTCAAATTAAAGACGCCGACGGAAAAATACCCTGGCCAGTACGTATGCTAACCAGTTTAATGCCGGGTAGGCTAGCACAAGTGACTCTTTTAGAAGGGAGATATGTTGCGACAAACGAAGCTCTAGAGAGATCAAATTATCAGATCTTAGAGGTCGCTGCAGGCCTTTCTCCAAGAGGATTAACACACTCAGACCGAGGCACTTTTTACGTAGAAACAGACTTGCCAGAAATGATAAGGGCAAAAGAAGAGATAGTGAAAACCATAAGGCAGGAAGAAGGAAGAGGTATATCCCCAAATCATCTCTTTAGAGAATTAAATGTTCTTGATGAAGATTCACTTTCAAGAATTGGAGATTTATTTGCTTCACAAGGAAATGGCCGACCGATCGCAGTAATTCACGAAGGTCTGCTGATGTATCTGTCTAGGGAAGAACAAAATAGAATGAGAGACAACTTGGCTCAGTTTTTCAGGATATATTCACCAAAGGGAGTTTGGATTAGCCCAGATCTTTCTTACAAGCCAGCAGGAAATGAAGGCCTCATCGTGAAGTGGGCCAAGAGAAGGATAGAAAAAAGAACAGGTAGAAAATTTACTAGTTTCCCAAGTCCGGAAGAGGCTGCACGTTTTCTAGAAGAAGGCGGATTCCAAGGAGATGTTCTCTCTAACGAGCATTTAGTTAAGGATTTAACATCCGTTCGTGGAGGAAGAGTAAGCATAAAAAAAGCAAGGGAAGTCGCTAGCAGGTACAGGGTTTGTGTAGCTCGATTAAGTGCTTAATTATTTCTCCCCAACCTCCTCCTTAAATCTTGCCATTCCAGCCACCCATACCCTCCCCGGCAATCTGAAGTTCCCGAACAGCATCAAGCACTCTAGAATCCGGCGACAAAACATAAACGTGATCGTCCTTGCTCCTTACAGCACGATAAATCCTCTGCAGAAACTCCCGCCTGGCCTTGTCTCGATAAAACGCCCAATAATAATCTGGATGCGTCTTTTGCAAGATTTGCCAAAACGTATCCTTCACGTTAGGATTCGGATATTTCGTAAAAACAACACTCTTGCAGGTATCGCCCGGAAAATCCATCCCGCGCGAACACTTCGTAGTAAACAAGGTGTCAAACTTTCCGTCCTTAAACTCAATAATCGCGTCGCCGTTCCGATCATTTCCTTGCGCAACCCTTAGTTCCTCGCTTGAAGTTAAGTTAATTATCTGAAACTTTCCAGACTCATCAATATTCGGCAAATCCGAATATGCGTTCACATGAACAAGCGCAGGTTTCTCCGCTCGCGCGATAACATTCTCTAAGATTCTTAAATACTCTTCTCGCGTGCGCATCCCAGAATAAAAGTTAGAATATTTGCAGTCAAACTCTTTCCCAGTTTTCATTATTTCAATGCTTCCTTGATTTAAAGTTTCAGCTTCAACCCACCCATATTCTTCAATCCCAAAAATATTCTTCAAAACTTCGTCGCTATGCAAAGTTCCCGACATTAAGACAACCGCCTTGTTACCGTCGACAATCTCCTGAAACTTCTTTGCCAAATTTGTGGTAACAAGCCGAACAAACAAATTATCTTCTTCTTTTCGATAAGTCAAATAAGTATCCTTCAATGAATCATGAAAATCTCGCGCCGCCTCAAGAGCAGCATTCCCATAGTTCATATCATCTATCTCTATTTCTGCTTCTAGTTCAGGATTAAACATAAACTCCTTCAAAATCTCCCCTACCTTCGTTTCCTCTATCGAATAAACTTTCTCTTCGTTTACACCCAGCGCCCGCTTGTTCGTCTCTTCTAAATCAATTAAATTTACAATTTTTTTAATAGAACTTTTAGCCATCTCGCTGTCAACTATCAGTGTTCTCAATGTCGCCGCAAGTCGCGTCAGGTTCAACTCAACGCTATTAGAAAACTTATCAAGAAATTCATCCGCTTCATCGATTATGTCAACTTCTGTCTGCGGCTTTCTACCCAGGGATACCTCCGCAAGATACTTCGCAGAATTAAAGATTATCACGTCCGCGCTCATGTAAGAAAGATACTGATCGTAATAAGAACACCCTTCTTTCCTGTGGTAAAACACATATTCCCTGTTTCTCATGCCCATGTATTTCTTTTTCTTAGCATCCGTCAGTTGATTTAACTCAATTTCCACAGGCAGAATCGGACTCCAATACGGATTAGTCGGCGCTATCGAAATCCTCTTCAATCTCTTAAAAGAAGGCGGAACCTTATTGCTGACAAACGGATTCTCAGAATAAAACTCCTTCAACTTCTCCTTATTCCTCTCAACAATTTTTATCGTATCCGGAAGAAACGGGTAAGCGCACGATTTTCCCGGCTCTATCAAAGAATCGTGGTTGTCTCTCCCGGTAATCATCGCGATTTTCATCTTCACACCATTCCTCTTCGTGAGATACATGTTTCCCATGTAGTCCTGCTCGTATTGCTTCTGCAAACCTTTAACTGGCACCACAATTGATGTTTTCCCCAAAGCCCGAGCAATATTTAACGCAATCGCACTCTTCCCAGTTCCACAAACTCCATGAAGAAAAATCACTTTCTTCCCATGCTCAATCATATCGACAACCTCCTTAACAACATCTTCCTGCGTCTTCCCATTAGAAAACTTCAATGGTTCGAGAGCCTTTTCGCCGCGATATAAACTCCAAAATTCTTTATCAAAAATATTGTCAATTTTCTTCTCTTCCTGCAAAAACTCCAAGGACGTAGAGGCCTTCAAATCCTTGCGTTCATTTCTCCTGTTTTTGCTTTTCTCCCCGGTAAACCCATCAAGTTTACCATCGGAATCAAACTTCAACCTCTTCATCAATACAACTATTCAGAACTGTTTAAAAGAATTTGTATCCTACCGGGGGTCTACGTTGCAGCAGAAGTAATCTGCACTATACAGCGCCTGGCAATCTGGGTCTCCAGCCACAACATGCAAACTTGGGTCTCCACAACTCGCACGCATGCACACATCGCCCAGGCCGCCCTCGCAAGTCAAACCAGATTTGATATAACAATACTTATCCGGGGGGTTACATCCAAACCCATAATCTGCAGGAGGATAATGTTTGTAAGTATCATCCGGCGGACCAGGAGAACATTTCCTGCTGTAGTCTTCATTGCACACGGATCCTGACGGACTTACAGGGCAACCTCCCTCGTCAACTTCCAAATCACAATCATCATTTTTTAAATTGCAAACTTCAATTGCCCCTGGATGAATTGTATTTTTGTAATCATCACAGTCTACCCCCAACCTTTGCTCTGAAGGGAGATTATAAAGGGGATCAGGACTCACACAGCCAACCATAGAGACTCCAGAAGCAAGAGTGTAATTATCCTTATCCCTGTCAAAGAACCATATCTGGTTGGGGTGTTGATATTTATTATCATCGTTGCAGTCTTCCTCAGGACCGTTTAAGCAAGAGGAATCTCCGCCAGGATATCCATATCCGTCTCCGTCGGTATCCGTACAAGTAACTCCGGCGCATTCACTGTCATCCATATCCGTCTCTCCATCGCAATCATCATCCACTCCATTTCCACAAATTTCATTTGTCCCCGGATTAACATTTGCATTTCCGTCATTACAGTCATATCCGCCACACTCATGGTTTGAATATCCGTCTCCGTCAGCATCTGCACATCCGCCGCCGCCACCTCCACCGCCCCCTCCGCCAGGGCTTCCCACCCTATAGCAATGGCCTCCAGAGTCACACTTAAATCCTGTAGAGCAATCGCTGTCTGCATAGCATTCCCTGTCTTCATAGAAGGTGCAAACTCCATCAACACACCGTAATTGGGTTGAGTTGCAATCAGCATCA
>JAHIWJ010000102.1 GCA_018816205.1 Nanobdellota archaeon | reverse complement strand
TGGGGTTAATCTTTCGAGAGGTAATAGTGCATCGCTTCCCTGATTGGTTATTTTTTTAGGGCTTAACATTAAATTAGAGAATCCTGCAATGACAAGATAAATAACAACAGCGAGAATGATTATTACTGCGACGAATTCTTTTTTCATTGTTTAGAATAGGAAGGGGGATATATAAGTCTTTATGAATTGCGGCAAACAACAAAGAAAGATTTTAACAAAACGGTTTCTGAAAACTATTTAAACTGTGTTTTGTTTGCTATTTTAGAAGTAAAAAGAAAGCGAATAGGATATGGATATTTTGTTCATTCGTTTTCAGGAGGAAACCAAATGAGGGAAGAAATATTAGCAGGTTTGCGGAACGCTGTCGCGCGGGGGCAGACACCAGAGCAGGCGGCGCAGAGTTTTATCAATGCCGGGTATAATCCGCAGGAGGTGAAGGCGGCTTATGATATGTTAACTTCTGGGGCGGGCATGGTTATTGGCAACGCTAGTGCAGCGTCTGGGCAAGGAATTCAAATACAACAGAACACGAAGCAAGCTATAGGGTACCAGCAGCAACCTCAGCCACCACAGTCAGCTGCTCCGGTGGCTCCGCCTGGAAATCCGCCTGAAAAAAAGAAAGGCAGCAACACTGCTCTGTTGATAACGATGATTGTAATTGCAACGCTGATATTCCTTGGGGCGCTGGGTTATCTGTTTTATGTTCTTTATATGAATAATTAAGAATGGACGTGAAGAAATTTTTTAGCGCATTTCTTGAAGGATTGAACACTTTAGTTAAGATGCCCCTTTTTATGCTACTTTCCTTGGTTTTGTGGGGGCTGCTTTTAGGAGTTTCTAAAATTGGCGGAAGAATTGTGGTGAATTTTCAGTCAACAACGTCGAATGTCTTGTGGATTATTGTTGCTGGCTTAGTTTCTTTTTCCTTGATTTCCTACTTTTCAAGCGGTTTGATCGGGCTAACTCAAAAGAAAGAGCTGAAGAATTTTTTTGTGCAGGGCAATAAGAATTGGTTCAGAAATTTGTTAGTCCTCCTAGTTATTTTGGTGTCGACAGCTGCTGTGTGGGCGATTGCGCATTATGGAACTTTATACTTTGGAAGAACCTTGAATCTAGACGCAGCGGTTGCGAAATGGATTTTTATCTGGGTTTACGTTACTGGATTGGTCGGTTTTTTGATATTTTTTAGTTTTGCTAGTTTCTTTTTGGTTTTACACAATCGGCCGGTTGTGGGGGCGTTGTCTGAATCGTTTAGGTTTGTAAAGCGGAATTATTTTACGACTTTGTTTTTAATGATTGTTTTTTTTGCTTTGTATTTCTTAGTGAATTTTGTTGAGGGGGCGGTTGGGGATTTACTTTTGTTTGGGCTGTTGTTTCCTTACCTGATAATTGTTTTCACGAGGATTTTGAATACGGCAGATTTAAAAAAATAAGTGGGCTAATTTTTGCATGGGTTTTGTCAACACTCTTCCATATATCAGCAATCCGATTGAGGAATTTGGAGATTACAGGTTTGTTAGTTGGGAGAGGGATATTTATCCTGTGTTCAAAGAAGGCGTAAAGAAAAATGAAATAAAATTTTTTACTGGTGTTATTATGCGGAATAAATTGAGGTCTGTTATTGATTTTGGGGTTGGTGGGGGAATAGAACTGAGTGGGATTATTGATGAACTCCAGCAAGAAGGTTATCCGACTGAAAGAGTTGAAGCTAATGAGGTGGATGAGAGTTTTATTAAACAGGCTTCAGATTTGTTCAGGGAAAGAAGACAAAGGGTTGTGATACATAAGGGAAACTGGCTTGATTTACCCAGTAGTAATCCGCCATATGACAAGCCGTTTGATTTTGGTTTTCTGACTGGAAACTCATTAACTTATATTGGTGGAGGAACTAGAGATTATACAAAAAAGGCACAGCAGATTGTCGTGAATAAATTTGCGGAGCTGATACGAAAAAACGGCTACCTATTTATTGATTCTAGAAATTATGATTATATTAAATCTTGGTGATTATAGCATTCTAGCACCAAAAAAGCTTATAATTAAGTAAAACTACGACGAGAGTAATGAAAAAGATATTGTCAGACAGATATTTTCTAGGCAGAAAGTGTGTTTATTGTGATAGCAATAAGCTTTACAGAT
>JAHIWJ010000006.1 GCA_018816205.1 Nanobdellota archaeon | reverse complement strand
TATAATTTCAGTAAAAGTAATAATAAGAACACCAACAATATCAAAAATTAATCCTAAAATTCCGAGATTCATTTTAAGAACAATAACCATCGACTATCTTCATCCCGGGCTCTGGACAACAAGAATTTTCACCTTCCACTAAATACCATCCGTCAGCACAATTTCCATGACTATATTGTTTAAATGTAGAAAGTCCGTATTTTGAGTTTAATATTTCACAGGTCGGCAAACCTTTTCTATAACAATCTAATAAATAAAGATAATCTTGCCCAAGTTCCCCATAATCTTTAACTGATTCGGCATACTCCAAAGTTAAATTAGTATATTCCTCATATGAAAAAGAATTTCTGTAATAATTAAAAAGCAAGAGGACTAAGATTGTAAGAATAATTATTACTACCCAAGTCCATGTTGGACATTTATTTTCATTTTTCTTTGTCATTTTAAAAGTTAACTAAGTAGGAACAAAAAAAACAATATGATAATTACAATTATAATTCCAAGTATCCACCATAAAACCCTCGCATTTTCTTTTTGTTTCTTTTTGATATCCTCAAAATATTTTTCTTTTTGTTTCTTTGTCATTCCTTCTGTTTCTCTTGCTTGTCTTTCTCGTGTTTGATTTCCAATAATAATTGCGAGAGCGATTATTATAATCCAAACAATCCAATCTTCCATAAATAAATAATAGAAAGGGTATATAAAAACTTAATCATTTTGCGAAGCAAAACTATTTGTCTGTAGGACTAAGAACCCCTCAAAATAAATGAAAAATTTGTGTGAGCTTTGCGAACCTCTTAACCTTTGTTAGACAATGTTGCGTAGCAATGTTGTGAGTTTCCGTTGGTCGGTTAAGAGAAGTTTTTCTCTGAAACTTGTTTCAGCTAATTATCCGAAGGACGCAGGCTTTTTTCTCCTATCTTGGGTGGGTAAAAAATGAAATTTTAAATTTGGTCGATTTATCGACGCTGGGAACATGAGGTTAAACAAAGTTTTTTGCGAAGGAAAAAATTTGGGAAAATTTCGGTGCTTACAAGAAGCACGAACGAAGTGAGAGAAATTTTCTGTTTAACCGTTGTTCGCAGACCGAGCGAACAAAGGATATTGTGAGCGAGGCACGAGTGCGAGATGAACGAGCCTCGTGAGTTGAAATTTGCTCACGACCGATTTCGTAGCGTAGTTCTCGAAGAGAATTTCGTCAAACTTTTGTTAATTGATGTTCTGTAAGAATATCATCGCGTCTTGGTTGTGAGTTTAACGAAGCGAGAAATCGGTCGTGAGTTTATCGTCGGTGTTTTCGATTTTACCTACGACAAATTTCAATTTTTGGGAACACGACGGATATGGAACTTCTGGGGAAGTTACACTCCCTTAGGGAGTTTTAAAGAACCTATCGAACAATCGTCTCATCTCGATCTGGGCCGACGGAGATGATTTTTACTTTGCCTCCTGTGAACTGTTCGAAATCCTGGATTGCTTGTTTTAGTCCTTCGGGAAGGTCTTTGAAATCGCGGATTTTTGAGATGTCGCTGTAACCCTCATAGAACTTTATTTCGGGTTTGATTTGTTTCAGGAATTTACCGTTGGGGTCGTAGTCGGTTATTGTGCTTCCATTGAGTTTGTGGCCGTAGCAGATTCCGAACTTTTTTGCTCCTGCAAGAGAGTCGACTTTTGTGAAGATGAAGTGGGGGCCGTTGATTTTTCTCGCGTATTTGGCAAGGACAGCGTCAGTCCAGCCGGTTCGTCTTGGACGTTTTGTGGTTGCGCCGTATTCTCCGGCTGCTAGCCTGATGCCGACTCCTTGGAGGAATTCGTCTTGAGAGTTCATTAACTCTGTGATTTTTTCTTTTTTATTATCGCCACCCCCAAGGTGGGTTTTGAGTTCGTAGTTTATGTCGTGTTCTAGACCTTCAGCGCAGTAATCTTCGGACTTTTGGCCGCCGAGTTCTGAAGGGAACGGGCCTGCTCCGACTCGTGTCATAAATGGGAATTTTATTATTCCTAATGTTAAATCAACGTCTTGTGCGTTTAGGCCGACTCCGGATGCTGTGCCGTTAATACTTGGGTCAGAAGAAGTGACGTAAGGGTATGTGCCGTGTTCAATACTGAGAAATAAACCTTGGGCGCCTTCTATGCAGATTTTTTTGCCTTGGTCTTTGAACTTGTGGATTTCTTGAATTGTGTTTTTGACGAAGGGCTTTATTTTTTTGATGTAGGGGGATGACTCTTTGAGGACTTTTTTGAAGTCAATGTTTTGCTCGGGGTAGAATTGTTTTATTTTGTTTATTTTGTACTCTAGGACTTCTTTGTCGAAAAGGTCAGCGATTTTTATTCCTCTCCTCGCGGTTTTGTCGGCGTAGCATGGACCGATGCCTCTTCCAGTGCTGCCGATGCCGCCTGATTTTTGAGACATGTTTTTTGCGCGGTCTTGGGAGACGTGCCAGGGCATGATGACGTGAGCGTCTTTGCTAATCATTAGGTTGTTGTAAGAAATGTCTTCTTTTTCCAGCTCTTCTAATTCTTCGCATAGGGCTTTAATGTCAATGACCATGCCGTTGCCGAGGATGTTGATTTTCCCTTTCGAGTCTTCGGTTATTCCAGAAGGTAAGAGGTGGAATATTTTTTGTTTGCCGTTGACGACTATTGTGTGGCCGGCGTTGTTGCCGCCTGTGCCGCGGGCGATTACGTCTGCCCAGTGAGATGCGAAGTAGTCTGAGAATTTGCCTTTGCCAGTGTCGCCGAATTGGTTACACACGATGGCTATAATCTGTTTGTTTTCAACAAGTTTTGCTAAGTTATTGCTCACCACTTTTTGAACACCGCGTTGACTTAGATGGGGAGGGTATTTAAAAATTTTGATGGTAAGGGTTTCGGGAAGAGCGCGTGTTTATTTTACTAATCTTAAACCAAGAGGCTCCATCCGCTCGAAATGTTTTTTGTTTAGGGTTAAAAGTTATGTATCGTTGGCTATGCAGACCGACGCTATGAAAATGTCTCTCAAATCAAGAGCGAGCCCGCTTTTTTCCAGAGACTTTTTTATGTCTCCTGCAATCATCGTGCTTTGTTTATCAAAATCAAATACTTTGAAAGCGTCTAAAAATTGTGAAAGTTTTTCCCCTTCCTTTTTTCCCTGCCAGATTTCAAAAACATTAATCGATGGGATGTCGTATAGAACACTGCATCTAACGAGGCGAGAGCAGCTATTGACTTGTCTTCATGTTTAGAAACGCCAATTAGAATATCAGAGTCTAAGCATATCTTTTTGACCACTTTTTCCATTCCTTCTTTGAGTCGTTTACTTTTTTTTCGTCGATGCAGTTTGAACCTGCAAAAGCCAATATTCTTTCTTTATTTGATTCTCCTGCTTTCAGCAACCGGGTTATAACTACTGAAAAACTGGAGTCTCTTTTCCTTCGCTTCAGTTCTTCATAGACTTCGTCTGAAACATTGATTAATTTTGACATGTATATGTATGCATATATGTTTGTATAAATCTTTCTGCTCTTTCAGTATCTACGCAACTGGCAATATTCTCCAATGGCCCTTCAAAATAATTTTGCTTAATCGCCAATTAATAGGACGCTAATTGCGTTTTGCTGCGTCTTGTTTGTTGACGCTCGCTCTGCTCGCTTGTTGTGCGCGTCGTTTTTGACCTTTTCAACAGAGCCGGTTAATTCAAAATCCTTAAATAACACGGCTTTCTAATTAAGATATGAAACTTGAAAAAGAGATGCGGGCGTATGCGTTGAAGAATGCTGTTGAATATGGGGGTGCAGTTGTGGGAAAAGTTTTGCCGAAGTTGTTTAATCATGGGCTTGACAAGAAAGATATCGGGAAGATAATGCCTGAGCTGACGAAAATTGTTAATGAGGTGAATAAGATGTCTGCTGTTGAGAGGGAAAAGGAGTTTAGGAAATTTAAAGACGTTATTCCTGAGAAAGAGGAGAAAGAAAGGGATTTGCCTGAATTGGAGAATGTTTCGGATAAGATGGTTTTTCGGCTGGCGCCTTATCCTTCGGGAGCGCTGCACATTGGGAACGCTAAAACTTATTTATTGAATGCTTTGTATGCTGAGAAGTACAAAGCGAAGATTCTTCTTGTGATGGATGATACAATCGGGAGTGAAGAGAAGCAAACAACGAAGGAGGCTTACTCTTTGATTGAGGAGGGGTTTAAGTGGCTGGGCGTGAAGTACGAAAAACCTGTTTATTATAAGTCTGATAGACTGGAGATATACTACAACTATGCAGAGGAGCTGATGAAGAAGGGGAAGGCGTATGTTTGTTTTTGTTCGCAGGAAGATTTTAAGAACCTTAAGGAAAAAGAGAAAGATTGTCCGCACAGGAAGCAGAGTGTCCGGGAAAATTTGAAGCTTTGGAAGGAGATGTTTGGGGCAAAGGAAGGTTCGATGGCAGTGAGAATTAAGACGTCGATGCAGCACCCCAACCCTGCTTTTAGGGACAGGGTTTTGTTTAGGATTTCTGATAGGGAACATCCGAGGGCGGGGAAGAAATACAGAGTTTGGCCGACGCTGGAAATGAGCTGGGCTGTCGATGACCATTTACTTGGTGTGACGCATATTTTGAGAGGGAATGATTTGGTTATGGAAACGGAAATGGAGGAGTTTATTTGGGACATTTTTGGATGGAAGCATGCGACTGTAAACCATGCAGGGCTTGTGAGGATAGAAGGAATGGGGGCAAAGATTTCCAAGTCTAAGGCTCAGAAGGAAGTCAGGTCGGGGGAGTTTTTGGGGTGGGATGATCCTAGGGCATGGAGTTTACAGTCTTTAAGGAGAAGGGGGTTTAAGCCTGAGGCAATAAGGGAATTTATTAAAGAAATTGGGCTGAATAGACAGGATATTAGCATACCTATTGAAGTACTTTATTCTATTAACCGAAAACTTGTGGATAAAGAGGCGAACAGATACTTTTTTGTTGAGAATCCGCGAAAAGTGAAAATTGAAGGAATTAAGGGGAAAACAGTAGTGGAAATGCTCCTTCATCCAGATGAGTCGTCTAGGGGGGTTAGGAAGCTAAATGCCGGAAATGAATTCTTTATAGGTGATAAACTGGAGAAAAACGTGAATTATCGGCTTATGCATCTATTTAATTTCAAAAATGAAAAATTTGTTTCAAAAGAAGTTGACCCTAAAATTAATGCAAAAATGATTCATTGGCTTTCTGTCGACGATAAAAACGTTAGGGTGAGGGTTTTGATGGAAGATGGGGGATGGGTTTTGGGGTTGGGTGAGCCTGATTTAGGAAAAATCTCAAAAAAGCAGATTGTACAGTTTGAAAGGTTTGGGTTTGCAATTCTCGACGATAAAACTGAAAATTTGCTTTCGTTTTGGTTTTTGCATAAATGAAAAATCGAAACATTTATAAATAAGTTATTTCTAGATTTGCTATGGTGAACAAAAGAGGGTTGAGCAACATTGTTGCGACAGTTTTGATAATTTTGTTGGCACTTGCTGCGGTTGCGATTGTTTGGGGTTTCTTGAGACCTACTTTTGATAGGACTGCTCAAAATACTGCTTTGAGGACTGCATGTTATCAGGTTGAGCTTGAACCTGTTACTTGTACTTTTGGGACAGGTAGTATTGTCGGTGGTTCTTACAAATTAGTTTCAAATGATCCTTTGTTGACCTCGGTTTTAGTTATATTTGAGGATGCTGATGGTTTGACGATTACTGCGCCAGGTGCAAAGCCGGCTCAAGCGTTGGCTCAAGAGACAGTTTCTAATGTGGATTATAGTTCTATTGGTATTCCAATCAAGATGAGGGTAGCTGCTGTTGTTTCGAGCAATGGTGCCACAGATACTTGTGATGAATCATTAAAGGAGGTTAGTTGTTAAAATGACATCTAAAAAAGGATTGAGCAATATTGTCGCTACTGTGTTGATTGTGTTGTTGGCACTTGCTGCAGTTGCGATTGTTTGGGGCTTTTTGAGGCCAATGTTTACCGGGGTTGGTAATGAGGTTGATTTAAGGTCTTTGTGCTTTGATACTGAAGTTCAGCCATTGACTTGTACTTATTCAAATAATCCTGCAGTTGCTGGGGAAATAGACACAACTGCTAATGGCCGATTGAAGACAGGAGATGTTTATGCATTGAGGTTTATTGTAAACTCAAAGAGTGGGAAGACTATTGCTAGTGGTGATCAAATGCAGCCAATTGTTGCTTTGAATTCGTATAGGAAGGATTATAATGATGGTGGTGGTTGGAATAATTATGACCTGGTTGCTAATGGGATTTTAGCTGCTGTTCCTACGAGTGTTGCAGAGTATGCAGGTACTGGTGGTTTGCTTGAATTTGTGTTTGGCGCAATTGTTGGTGATGCAACCTCTAATGAGGCATGTAATAGCGAGAAGATTGCTTGTACTTTTGTTCCAGTATGTGCTGAAGGTATAGGATTGTGTAGTGCTTGTGAGGATGCAGATGTTTGTAATAATGCTCTAGGCAGTATTGATGGTTTCCATTGTGAATGGAATGCAGGTACTGAAGCTTGTGATTATGTAGCTGATTCGTAATTTTTTATTTTTTAACTCTTTGAGTTTTTGATTGTTTGTTTTTAGGACGAGCCAGTTGAAAGAAACCCTGTG
>JAHIWJ010000101.1 GCA_018816205.1 Nanobdellota archaeon | reverse complement strand
TGAATTTATTTTGTAATTCGCATATTTACGAATTATATTAAAAGAGAGAAGAGAGAAACCAAAACAAATAACATTCAGATTATAAATCTGCCGATTAACTAAAATTATTTAGAAATTATTTCCTATGGGGATAGGCACTAAGTAATCGTGAAGGCGTTGAACCCAAGATTTAAAAAAATCAGTTTCTTGAAAAGTAAAAATGTCCAAACTGTCTAATCTCAAATCAGACCTACACAAACTCTCAGACCCAAAGAAATCTCAAATCCTCCAGGGATTTTTCAAAACCGGAAAAGGTGAATACGGCGAAGGCGATGTTTTCCTCGGAGTAACTGTTCCGCAATCAAGAGCAATTGCAAAAAAATATCAATGCCTTTCGTTCGAAGAAATCAAGGAACTTCTCAAAAGCAAGTTCCACGAAGAACGCCTAACCGCCCTGCTCATCTTAGTTCACATTTACCAAAAAAATCCGGATAAAAAACTTATAGACTTCTATCTCGCCCACACAAAGCACATTAACAACTGGGACTTAGTGGACTTAACAGCCCCTAAGATTTTAGGAAATTATCTGCTCAATGAAAATCGTGAAATCCTTTATAAGCTCGCCCGCTCAGGCAGCCTTTGGGAAAAAAGAATCGCAATCATCTCAACCCTTGCTTTCATAGTTAACAGCCAGTTCAAAGATACAATAAAACTTTCTGAAATTCTCTTAACCGAAAAACATGACCTCATGCACAAAGCAGTGGGTTGGATGCTCCGCGAAATGGGCAAGCGCGACAAAGCAGTTTTAGAAGCCTTCCTCAAAAAACATTACAAACAAATGCCCCGCACCGCTCTGAGATATGCAATTGAAAAATTCCCCGAAGAAGTGCGACAGAAATATCTGCAGGGAAAGATTTAAATATAACCTTAAGTTATACTTTTTATGGCATCTCTTACAAGAATTCGTGCATTGGGCGGCTCGCTTGCCGTTACAATTCCCATAGAACTAGTTAGAGCAGAAAATCTCAAGGTAGACGAGGTTGTAGAAGTGGAAATAAAAAAGCATAAAAAAGATTACTTCGGCGCATTGCAAGGTCTTTCAAAGTTTACTCAAAAAGATAGAATGGAAGACAGAGAATGAAATGCCTAATTGGCTCTTCTCTTTGGATTGAATACCTCGCTGGAAGCAAACTTGGCGAAAGAGTCAACCAGATTCTTAAAGCAAATAACGAAATTTTTTCTCTGCCAATAATTGTCTCCGAAGTTGTCAGTAAAGTTGAAAGAAACAACAGCAATTCAGAAATTGCCTACGAATCGATAATAAAAAATGCAAAGCTCTTTGAAATAACTCCCCGAGTTGCAAAAGAAGCTGGAATCATTCATGCTTCCATGAAGAAAAAAGTCAAAAACTTCCCTTTAGCAGACGCAATAATTGTCTGTGCGGCAAAAGCACTCAAAGCAAAAATTCTAACCTGCGACGCCCATTTCAAACCTTTTTCAGAAGCAGAGGTATGGTAAATGAAACCCTTAAATTTCCAAACAAAAATAAAATCACGAGAAGAAATAATCCAAATAGCAGAAAAAGCAAGGCAAGATGGAAAGACCATTGTCACATTAAACGGTTCATTTGATTTGCTCCACGCAGGGCATCTTGACATCTTAGAAGAAGCAGCAAAGCAGGGAGATATTTTTATTTTAGGGTTAAATTCAGATAAATCAGTAAGCTCTTACAAGGGACAAAAGAGACCGATAATTGCCGAAGAACACAGAGCGCGGTTCCTCGCAAACTTAAATTATATAGATTACGTGACTTTATTTGATGAAAAAGAACCCTTGGCGTTTATAGATTCTATCAAGCCAAATGTCCATGTCAATGGCGCAGATTATGGGGAAAATTGCATTGAAGCACCAATTGTAAAAAAATACGGCGGAAGAATTCACATAGTCAATTTTAAAACACCAATTTCAACATCTAAAATAATTGATAGGATAAGGGGATTATGAAATGACTCCCCCAAAACCCCTTCCCCAACTCCTGCAATTCTCCCTCATAAACATAGACAAACCAGCAGGCCCGACCTCATTTCAAGTCTCCCAATTTGTAAAAAACTCTCTCAATCTAGCGAAGACTTCCCACATGGGCACACTAGATCCGCAAGTAACCGGCGTTCTTCCTGTCACTTTAGGAAGAGCATGCAAACTTTCAGAATACTTCATGCACAAAGACAAAAAATACGTCGGTATCATGCGCCTACACGAAGATCTTCCTTTAGAAAAACTAAAAAAAGAAATGAAAGACTTCGTGGGCAAAATCACCCAACTTCCGCCAGTCCGCTCGAGAGTCAAACGCGACTTCCGAGAAAGAGAAGTCAAACAATTTGAAATCCTCGAAAAACAAGGCAAAGACGTTTTATTCATCGCAGACGTCGAAGCCGGAACATACATCAGAAAGCTCTGCTCAGACTTAGGAGACAAAATTGGCGGCGCGCACATGCTCGAATTACGCAGAGTTAAGGCTTCAATCTTCACAGAAACCGACGACAATTTCATCAATCTCTACGGTTTCGAAAAAGCAGTTAAAGAATACAACGAAGGCAATGAAATCCCGCTGAGAAAAATCCTAGTTCCCGCAGAGGAAGCAATAAAGAAAGTCCTGCCCGTTGCACAACTTTCAGAAAAAGTAAACCTCAAACAAATCCTTACAGGAAAACCCCTATTCAAAACAGACCTGGATTCAATTCCAAAAGAAGAAATCTTCGCCCTTTTCCAAAAAGACAAATTCATCGGAGTTTACAAAAAAGTAGAAGAAAGAGAGA
>JAHIWJ010000100.1 GCA_018816205.1 Nanobdellota archaeon | reverse complement strand
ATTCAGAAAAGGAGTTGTCAGAGAACCTGCAGAGTTATTGGAAGAGTCAGCCATTCAGGCACGATGTGCTCAATTATTTAATTCCGTGACTATAACTTTGCCTCAAAATTCCTTCTTCTCAAATCTGTCTTTATCTCTCACCCTCGACTTTTCCAGAACTCGATTCATAACATCATCCAAGTCAAACCCATGCGAATTTGCCAGACAAATCAAGGTAAACATAATATCCCCAATTTCATCCGCTAACTCTCTTTCCGACTCACTAGCCTTCTTTTTCTTCGGCCCGTAAATATGATTCACTTCTCTCGCAAGTTCGCCTACTTCTTCAGTCAATCTTGCAAGAATCTCATGCGGCTTCCAATACGGCGGGTCGAACTGCTTCACCCACTCATCAACCTCATTTTGATAATTCTTTATCGGCATGCCCAGTCTACAAAAGAAAAGTATAAATAATTAATTGTTCTCAAAAAGGTTTAAAACCCTCCAATTTCTTCACTTAATTACCAAGGGAAGGTAGCTCAGTGGGAGAGCACACGACTGAAGCTCGTGGTGTCGGGGGTTCGATTCCCTCTCTTCCCATATGGTCATTTCTCAAGAATATTCTTTCAATGCCATAAATCCTTAAAAACTGCTTTGTCGCTTTCTTTAGATGGGAAAAAAAAGTGCCCAAGAAAAAGAGGAAGCTCCGAAAAAAATAGACGATTGGGATTTCGAAACAAAATACCAAATGCTCTCACCAGAGTTAAAACTGCTTCATCAAATTGTCCTTCTCAGATCAGACATCGACACCGTAGTATATATCCTTCTATCACTAATCCCCCTAGTCTTAGCCATAAAATACAACATCGCTATCGCACTCTTCAGCGTCACCATTTTACTCTACGGTTTTTACCGTCATCTTAGGAAAAGAGCTGACCTAAAACACCGATTCGAGCATGCAAGCACCTTCGGCTTCAAATAAAAAGTTTTATAAAAGAGTTTTTCCTACATTACAAATGGCAAAAGAGGCAAAGAAGGAGCCAACAAAGAAATCTCCCAAGGATCCAAACGCCTATGGCGTCTGGGCAATGGTTGTCGGAATGTTTAGCGTGATTACCTCGCCCGCCCCAGTTTTCGGATTAATTCTCGGTGTTGTCGGATTCTTTCTAGCATCCGCACAGGAAAAAAGAGAAAAAAACAGTTGGAGCAAGGCAGGCAAGATCCTCTCAATCTTCGGTATCATCTTCAGCATAATCATCTTCATACTCGCGTTATGGATTTCAAAGAATCCTGAATTACTAGCACAATACGGCGGAGCAACATATGGTCTACCATAATCTTCCGAAAATAAAGAACAAAAAAGCAGCAATTGAACTTTCAATTGGAACAGTTGTAATCATCGTACTGGCAATGACGATGTTAATCTTAGGCATTTTGCTAATTCGGAACATCTTCAGCACTGCAACTGGTGCAGTAACAGAAATTGACCAAGGTGTTAAGAACGAAATCAACAAGCTCTTTTCAGAAAATCAAGATAAGATCTTAGTAATTTACCCAGACTCGGGTATAATCAAATTGCCTCAAGGATCGCAAGATGCAGGTTTTGTAGTCGCAATAAGAAACACAGCATCTACTGTTAAAACCTATGATTACACTGTGACTCAAGACTCCCAAGGGAACTGTGCTACACATCCTTACGCTACGAATCCCCCACAAGCCCAAACAATCGTGGGAGGGTCAGGAACAGGCATTCAGCTTCAGCCAGGCAAAATAATGGAAAATCCTCGCCATGTCAGAATAAGCATTTCAGACACTGCCTCCACATGCACATTCGGACTCAAGATTGAAGTGAAGGAAGCGGGCACTACAAATGTTGTTGCTACAGGTTACATGGATGTAGAAATCACCCCAAGTTAATCCCCAAAACCTTAAAAACCACTTCTCGTTCCCTTCTAAATGGAAGATTACCAAAAATATCGCTGGTTTGTCACATCATCTGGAAAGATAGTAATTGGCGGCAAATCCTCGACGCAAAACGATGAACTTCTAAAACAACTCAAGAAAGAAGGCACAGAAAGAATGATCCTCCATACCTCTGCTCCAGGCAGCCCTTTCTCAATAATCCTTGCTGAATTTAGCGACGTCACAGAAAGAGACACCGAAGAAGCAACTATTTTCACTGGTTGCTTCAGCAGGCAATGGCGCGACCAGGCGAAAAAAGCGGAAGTGGACATCTTCAAACTCTCAGAGATTTACAAACTCGGCTCAATGAAAACTGGCACCTGGGGGGTAAAAGGAAAAATCAACCGAATGAAAGTCAACCTCGAGCTTGTTTTAACAATCCAAAAAGATAAACTCCGAGCAGTTCCAGAAATAACCGCAAAAAAGAAAGAGGTTCTATTAAAAATCAGGCCAGGAAAGATAGATAAACGAGAAATGCTCATCAAACTCCACACGCTCTTGCCAGACAAGTTTACGCAAGAAGAAATTCTTCAAGCACTACCCCCTGGCGGCGTATCTATCGTAAGGAGATAAAATGTCTGAGGGAGATACAACCCATTTACAGAACAGGATTATTGAATATCTAAGAGCCCCACTCGGTAGAAATAAAAGAAGCAATCATCCAAAAAGTCAAAGAGCAGTTATGCTGAACCCAATACGTACAGCTAGACAAATATCTACCGCCCCTGGATAACTGAAGGGAATTATTAACAGGCGCACTTGACAAATTGTTTGATGACGGGCTTATAATCACAGTTACACGTGGAGATTATGTTAACTATCCTGCCCACAGCATTATCCTTCCGTTTGTCCATTTTGATATTAAGTAATTTTATAAATAAACATTTTCTATAAGACACATGATACACCCAACACTAGCAAAATTTCAAATAGGCAAAAATGGCCTGACTGAAGGCGTCCTAGACTCTCTAGGACTAGCCCTAAAACACCATCGCCAAGTCCGCGTCTCCGTTCTAAAATCTGCCTGCCGAGACCGCGAAGAACTCAAAAAAATAGCCCTCCAACTAACAGAAAAACTTCCCGTTAAAAATCACAAAATCATCGGCTACACAATCATCCTCATTAAATAAGATATAGAGGACTTTGAATAACCTCTCTTTTTCACATCAAATAAAAACAGAAACATCCTTCAGAGAAATCTGAGTGAACTCAGATTTTTTCTTGTTTTCTCTCTTGTTCTTCTTTTACTGTTCAACAGCCAGCAATCTTTTT
>JAHIWJ010000099.1 GCA_018816205.1 Nanobdellota archaeon | reverse complement strand
TTCTTAGGCGCAAGTTTAGCCTCCTTCGCAGCCCTCTCGACAGAAATCCTTATCTTCCGCGGAAGAAAAGATTGTTTCTTGCCACCCTTTTTTACTACCTTCCCCATATGAAACTCAAGCATAACTAGTATTTAAGATTTAAGATGCGCCGTGCGGGAATTGAACCCGCATCGCCAGCTTGGGAAGCTAGAATCATAACCACTAGACCAACGGCGCTTTTTTTCCTGCAAGACAAACCAAGAGTATCAATACAGCAGTTCCATCAACAATCATGCAAGTTTCACAAATCTGCTTCAGCACAAAAATCTGAAGGTAAACAAAGTATAAAGCAAAAATTGCGCCGATAATGGACAGGCCAATAAATAAATTAGAAATTTTTTTCTTATGAAAATCTCTAAATAAAACCGCTGATAACACTAAAAATGAAGTTAACCCAAAGTAACCTAGTTTCACCCCAAAGATTTTTCCATATCCAGAATTTTGTACGTTGTCACATTGGCTTGCATCTTCCCCCATAACACAAAAACCATCAACAGAAGTCACAGCTTTATAAGATAAAAAGCCTGTTAAAACCACCTCGACTATGACTAACAAGACTAACAAGTTCAAAATTAAATATTTATTTTTCATTTTTTAGATTAGGATAACGTTTATAAAAGCCTTATCTTTTTCCATGTTTATCAATTTAACTAATAAATTGATTCCGTAGCTCAGCATGGTTAGAGCGCCGCTCTGATAAGGCGGAGGTCCTGGGTTCAAATCCCAGCGGGATCATTTAAATACACAGCTAGATGGATAAAAACTAAGTTTCAGAAACCTTCTTCAAAAGAAACAGAGAACCATCTCGTTTTTCGACAACAAACCCTGCTCGCTGGATAATGTCCATGAGCTCCTCTTCAAAATATCTCGTAACTGTAACATCAAACCCCTTCCCAAGAAATCCAAAGACGTTATTCACCTTATAAGCAGTTAGATAGAACAACTCAAATAGCTGTTTTCTCAGAGATTTCTTTTCTATTGCAAACTGAATAAGTGCGTAACCTCCCTTCTTCAAGGATCTGTTAAAATTAATCATAGTGAGATACCCAAGATGGGGGGGGAATATGAAAAAAAGTTTCAAAACAAAAAATGAGAGAGTATGCATGTTTAGAGATGTATTTAGTCATGTCACCATGAACAAATTGAATTGTCTTTCCATAGGGCCCAGCATGTTTTTTCGCAAAAGCAAGCGTCGATTTCGAAATATCCAGGCCGTCCACACCAAAACCTCGTTTAGCAAATTCCACAGAGAAACGCGCGAGAGGCCCGATACCAGCATCAAGGATGGTTCCGTTATTAGGGAGGAGGGGCTTGACATACCTATCGAAGTAGACCATAGTACGGCGAGTTTGATTCAGGATTCTCCGTTTTCCCTCGCCAAAAACATCTGAATAAACTCCAAAGACAACGCCAACCTCCCCCTGAGATTTAATCTTCGATTCCCAAATATCCTCTCCCAGGGTTGAACACGAGCCATGAGCACCCATAGAAAGAACTGTTTTTAAAAATTATCATGATATAGGCACCGCATCCCAAACCTTAAATATCACTTTCCCATTCTAAACCCATGCCAACAGAAAAAGAGAAACACGAGGAATTCCTCCTCAAACGCCTAAAAGAAATCGAAGAAGAAACTGAAGAACTCCAGAAAATAATTGACAAATTGGACATCAAAGAATAATTACTCAACTACAGAGTCTTCTGGTCTTAAAGCTGGGAAAAGCTCATAAAACCTACGCAAACCTTGCACAACCATCAACCGTCCGATATTAGTTATCGCAAGTTGTCTACGGTCTTCTGCATTGCCGGCCGCCCTCAACCAATACAAAGGATTACCCTTATCAGAATCGTCAAATCCGCTGACTGCTTCTGCTAATTGCCTTACGGTCAAACCCATCTCTCTGGCTGTTGCTTCTTGCCCAGCTACATACTTCCTTAATTTCTGATAACCTTGTTCGCCCATAAAAACCCGCCAAGAAACCGCTATATAAAACTCCCTATTTATTACTACTAAAATTAAGGTGATTAGTGTTATTCCGCACTAAACTCGCCTCCTTACACAAATATCGAATAACAAGTTAAAAACACTTTCGTTTCTGTGATTAAATCTGAATTCCATCTCTTTCAAGTAAAATGGATAATTATTTTTCTTGATTCC
>JAHIWJ010000098.1 GCA_018816205.1 Nanobdellota archaeon | reverse complement strand
TGCAGACCGTATTGTCAGCGACAGTGTTATTTGACGCGCTGCCATTGAGACAGATACCCCAGTAATTCACGGACACAAAATTATTGGAAACAAGATTTTTGTCGCCACTCAATATCCGTATACCGCAGTTATATGCCGCGGGGGATGTCCGGTGCCCGAATATGGTATTGTCGATAATTGCATTACTGTCTGCAATATGGAAAATTTCGACCCCTTGGGAATTCATACAGGCGAAAGTATCGTGGTAGCCCCATCACAAACACTGACAAATTCAGAATATCACAAGCTAAGAGAAATTTCCATAAAGGTAATAAAACATCTGGGCATTGTAGGGGAGTGCAACATTCAATTCGCTCTTGCTCCAAATTCAGAGGATTATAGAATAATTGAGGTCAATGCGCGGCTCTCAAGAAGTTCAGCTCTTGCTTCTAAGGCAACAGGCTATCCTTTAGCATTTGTTGCTGCAAAACTTGCTTTAGGCTATTCATTGACGGAAATTGAAAACAAGATTACTAAAAAAACAATGGCTTGTTTTGAGCCTGCATTAGATTACGTTGTTGTAAAAATGCCTCGTTGGGATTTAGGCAAGTTTAAAGAAGTCGATAAAAAAATTGGTTCTGAAATGAAATCAGTGGGGGAGGTTATGAGCATTGCCAGAAATTTTGAAGAGGCATTACAAAAAGCATTGCGCATGGTAGGAACTGGCATGAATGGTTTAACTGGAGATAGCATAAAATTTGACAGCATACAACAAGAACTTTCAAATCCGACCGATAAAAGGATATTTGCAATTGCAGAAGCAATAAAGAAAGGTTTTACTATGGAGGATATTCACAGTTTGACTAAAATAGATTCATGGTTCCTTTATAAAATAAAGAATATTGTCGAATGCGAATATGAAATTATTCGTAATCGCGAGCATATCCCAAAGAATCTTTTGCATAAAGCCAAGAAACTTGGTTTTTCTGATGTGTCCCTTGCAAAACTCTTAAATCTTTCTGAATTAAAGATAAGAGAATTAAGAAAAGATTACAAAATATTTCCAAGCATAAAACAGATTGATACTCTTGCTGCAGAATATCCCGCAATGACAAATTATTTGTATTTAACTTATAACGCCGATTCAAATGATATATCCCCTTCAAATAATTCCATAATTGTCTTAGGCAGCGGGGCCTACAGAATAGGAAGCAGCGTCGAATTCGATTGGTGCTGTGTAAATTCCATTTTATCTGCAAAGGAAAAAAATTTTAATACAATAATGTTAAACTATAATCCTGAAACAGTAAGCACCGACTATGACATTTGTGACAGACTTTACTTTGATGAGATAACTCTCGAAACCATCCTCGATTTATGGGAGTTTGAAAAACCCGAAGGGATAATCATCTCCATGGGCGGCCAAATTCCGAATAATCTCGCAATGAAAATTCATGATTCCGGAGTTGTAATCCTCGGAACCTCTGCCCAAAGTATTGACCAGGCAGAAAATCGTCATAAATTTTCGAAATTGCTTGACAAACTAAAAATCGACCAGCCGGAATGGGGGGAATTAACAGGTCTCGAAGAAGCAGTTCATTTCGCAAATAAAATCGGATATCCTGTATTAATTCGTCCTAGCTATGTTTTGTCTGGGGCAGCAATGAATGTTGTATGGGATGATTTTAGTTTATTAAAATATCTGGAAGAAGCAGTCAGCATTAATCCTGAACACCCGGTTGTTATAACAAAGTTTATAGAAAATTCAAAAGAAATAGAAATCGATGCAGTTGCAAATAAGGGAGAATTAATTATTTATGCAATCTCAGAGCATCTTGAAAATGCCGGAGTTCATAGTGGTGACGCAACCTTGATACTCCCTGCTCAAAGGCTTTACACAGAAACAATCAGAAAAGTAAAAAAAATTGCCAAGTCGATTGCAAAAGAATTGGCTATTACTGGCCCGTTTAATGTTCAGTTTCTTGCATACGAAAATAAAGTAAGAGTTATAGAATGCAACTTACGTGCCTCCCGTAGTTTTCCATTCTGCTCAAAAATCTTCAAGATAAATATGATTGATTTGGCAACACGCGTAATTTTAGGAGAGGAAATAAAACCAATTGAAAAGTCACATTTTGATTTGGATTATGTTGGTGTGAAGGCGGCACAGTTCAGTTTTCCAAGACTCAAAGGGACAGATCCGATCTTAGGAGTGGAAATGGCTTCGACAGGCGAAGTTGCTTGTCTTGGTACAGAACTCAATGACGCTTTTCTAAAAGCATTTTTTTCTGTAGGTTTCAAATTGCCTAAAAAGAATATTTTGCTTTCTACTGGTCCAATTCGACAAAAAGCAAGATTCATTGAAAGTGCAAAAAAACTTAAACACCTCGGATATAACCTATTCGCCACTGCCGGAACTAAAAACTTTTTGCAGAGCAATGGAATTCAATCAGAGCTTTTACTTTGGCCAATAGAAAACACCAACCCCACCCATTTTTCCTTGAAATTGCCCACAGTAGTAGACTATATTAAAGATGGAAAGATCGATTTAGTGATAAATATCCCAAAAAACAATCAAACTCTCGAATTGAAGAATGATTATTTAATCCGAAGAACAGCAGTTGATTTTGACGTTCCCATCATAACTGAAATAAAAGTTGCTGTTCAAATGGTAGAAGCACTCGAATATTTGCAAAATAATTCATTGGAGATAAAATCCTGGGACGAATATTAGTGTGACGTCCTCCTTGCCGTAAAGATGGCTCGCCGCCAACCCACCTGCCCGAGCAATCACTTCGCGGAGCAAGACATCCTTTGCGATTTATTAACCCCATACCTAACTGAACACTGAATCAACATCTTTCCGAAGCTGCAGCAAAAATATACAGCAGTCCAAAAGTTTCCGTTTGGATATCTTTTCCGTAAGTTTTCACACATGCAAAATGAAAGACACTACGACAGACCTTTGATTATCCGAATTAACTTCGCGTCGCATATTGTTCACTGGCAGTCTACAGTCATATGTGCATAGTCTGATTGCACATTCAAAACCACGATTGTGACCCATGTCGCTTGCATACTTCCTCAGTCGCAATCCTGCAAAATGCCACAATCTTCGCAGTTCGCATCACCGCGTAACGATATTTCGTTGTGATTTGCACATGTTTGAAGCTGTTTCCAACCACGCCTATAAGTTTGATGCATTCTGACCTGCAAAAATTTATTTTGGTGAAAAGCTCTGTCTGCCTCGGATGTGCACAAGTTCATTGTTCATAATCGCTTTTTCTAGAAAAATAGATTCAATTCGTCCGTCAGCTAAAGCAGATGAATTTCTTGCGAGAATTTAAAAACATCCCCTTCTTTAACATATTTTGTTTTGTGCGCTAGCGCGTTCTACGCGCAAGTACAAATGAGACAACCATCGACAAAAACGGGCTGTCCAATTGCGCACAAAACAACATCAAATAAAAATGAGGTTGAACATCGTCATCGGCGGCCGCGCAGGTCAAGGAATCAACTTAGTCTCAAAAATAGTCTCAAGTGTTCTCACACAACAAGGCTACTTCACATTCAACTACCGAGACTACCCTTCAATAATCCGAGGCGGCCACAACTTCAACGTCCTGTCAATTTCAGATGAAAAAATCGAGAGCCACGAATCAACAATCGACGGCATCGTCGCCATGGACGACCTGACAATGGAAGTCCACAAAAAAGAACTGAAAAAATCTGGCTTCATCATTAAACCAGATAGCTTTCTAGAATTCGGCATAAACCTCAACGTCGCTCTTGCCGCCGCATTAATGAAAATCCTCGGAATAAAAAAAGATGTTCTAAACGACGAAATAAAACAGTCCATCAAAAAAAATGTAGAAGACGCTCTTAAGGCTTCAGATGCAGGCTACGCAAGCGAAACAACAAAAATCCAACTGCCTGCTCCTCACCCAAACAAAATACGGATAATCTCCGGAAGCGAAGCAATCGCCGAAGGAGCCGCCAACTCACACATAGATGCCTACATCGCCTATCCAATGACACCTTCAACAGCTGTTCTCCAAATCCTGGCCTCACAACAGGAAAAATTAGGTCATATTGTCTTCCAGCCCGAAGGAGAAATCGCCGTCGTAAACTCCGCATTAGCCGTAAGCTTCGCAGGAGCAAGAACAATGATAGGCACATCGGGCGGAGGCTTCGCTCTCATGAACGAAGGAATAAGCCTGCAAGGTCAATCTGAAGTTCCGCTAGTCGTATATTTAGTGTCTCGTCCAGGCCCCGCAACCGGAGTCCCAACTTACACTTCCCAAGGCGACCTTAACCTCGCCCTCAGAGCAGGCCACGGCGAATTTCCACGCGTCGTCATCGCCCCAGGCACCCCAAAAGAAGCAATCGAAAAAACAAACGAAGCATTCTACCTCTCAGAGCAGCACGGCGTCCTTTCAATAATTCTCTCAGACAAACATCTTGCCGAATCAGAATTCTCCTTAGTAGAACCAATAAACAAACCCACCAAAATACAAATCAAGAGAAAAGTCCCCGGAGAAACAATCATAAAAGCAACATCCTACGAACACGATGACATCGGCAACACCACTGAAGACGCAGACATCGCCTACAAAAACGGCCTAAAGCGCCTGAAAAAATACGAAGAGATCAAAAAGTCCTGCCAGAAATTCGAAATGATAAAAATCCACGGAAAAAAAGATTCTAAAAATTTAATCATCGGCTGGGGCTCGACCGCCGGCGCAATCAAAGACGCAATCAAAGACCTCGACGCAAAATTCCTCCAAGTTCTCTACATAAAACCCCTCAGCAGCGAAATCAAAAAACACATCGAAGAATCATCAAACGTCCTGCTTATTGAAAACAACCTTACCGGCCAGCTTGGCCGCCTGATAAGAGAAAAGACCGGCATCTCCGTTAAAAAGAGAATTCTAAAATTCGACGCGAGACCTTTCCACTCAGATATTCTAAAACAACAAATCATAAAGGAGTTAATATCATGAAAAAAGAAACAATAGACCAACACGACAAGAAACTCGACACAAAATATCAAATCTCCTGGTGCCCTGGCTGTCCAAATTTCCGCATTCTCGAAGCAGCAAAATTAGCAATCACCAGCTTAATCAACCAAGGCTACAAACAAACAGACTTCGCGATGGCCACAGGTATCGGCTGCCACGGAAAAATCTTCGATTACCTGAACATCTCCGGCTTCTACGGCCTGCACGGAAGAGCAATTCCCACCGCAATTGGACTAAAACTTGGAAACCCGAATTTGAACATCATCGCGTTCGCTGGAGACGGCGACACATACTCCGAAGGCCTGCAGCATTTCATTTCAGCCGGAAAACACAACGCCGACATCGCGCTATTCGTCCACGACAACCAATCCTTCTCGTTAACAACCGGCCAGCCGACACCAACATCCGAAAAAGGTTTCAAAAACAAGATTGACATTCACGGAGAAAAACCCACCAACCCAATTAATCCGCTAATGCTCGCCTTATCCTCTGGAATAACCTTCATCGCGAGAGCAAACGCCCGCGACCCGCAGCAAACCGCAAAGATAATGGAACAGGCCATCAAACACAAAGGTTTTGCCTTCGTCGAAATAATCCAAGACTGCGTCGTCTTCAACGTCCCAATAAACAACCGCGACAAAAACATGTACTACCTAGACAAAACCCCCACCACCAAAGAAGAAGCCATCAAATTAATTCAAGAATATGACTACAATATTGGCGACGGCAAAATAGCTCTCGGAGTATTCTGGCAGGAGCAAAGGCCAACTCTCGAAGACCAATTCCCTCAACTCCAAAACATCATCAAAAATAAAGTTCAGGGTTGGAAAGGCCTAAAGCGATAATCGCAGATAACTATTCTTCCACAATAATTCTTTTAAACCACTCAGGTTAACATCAAGTATGATATCTAGAAGCTATCGTGTAGAGGGAGGTTATCAATTTAGAGGACGAGAAGAAAGACAAGAAGGAAGAATCACCCTTGCTCCAAATCGAATCTTGTATGGCCAAATTACAGATCTTACGACTTCGGGCAGAAGTCCAAAAAATGTTCTGGGGTTACAATTTACACAAGATAATGCTTTAGGAATCCTGAAAGTTTCAAATGATTTAACTCTTTGCCCCATTCTGTGGTATCTTAGACCTACGGAACAAATAACCTCTTCCGATAGTTTAAGCGGCAATTATAGGGGAGTTTGGGGAACAGCACAAGGCGCACCAATGGATATTCTACAAGTAATTACATCAAACTCGGGACAAATTACCTCAGAAAATATTAGAGATTTAGGGCCTACCGAGTTAGAAATGGCATTTTTCCAGCGAGATTTCTTGGATCAAATGGAAGCAGCAGCGAGGCGTGCAGAACAAACAGGAACAATGAGATTTACTCTCTCAGTTTAATTAGTACTCTTTGTCATATCCTCCATCTCCTCAACAAATTAATTTGCTTCCTTCTCCAAACCCCTACAGTTATATCTTCCATCTTGTCAGCAAATTCTTTTTTGCTCTCAATTTTCGGTTATATTCGTTTTCGTCGTAAAAGATTAGCATTCGTCACAACCGTAATCGAAGAAAGAGCCATCGCAATTTCCGCAATAACCGGATGCAGCAACCCCGCAATCGCTAAAGGAATCGCAACAACATTATAAGCAAACGCCCAGAACAAATTCTGTTTTATCTTTGAAAAAGTTGCCTTTGACAAACTAATAGCCGAAACAACTCCTTCCAAAGAACCGCGAGCCAGCACAATATCTCCCGCCTCGATAGCAATATCTGTCCCAGTCCCCATCGCAATCCCAACATTCGCCTGCTTCAATGCAGGCGCGTCATTAACTCCGTCGCCAACAAACGCGACCATTCCATTCCTCTGCAACTCTTCAACTTTCTTCGCCTTGTCTCCAGGCAAAACATCCGCAATCACATAATCAATTCCCACTTCTTTCGCAATCGCCTTC
>JAHIWJ010000097.1 GCA_018816205.1 Nanobdellota archaeon | reverse complement strand
GTGATGGGCGATGTCACCTATAGGAATTTGACCGGGCATTTGGTTTATTTTGACGTGCCGATTGCCAGGGGGGCGGAGAAAGTTTTAGTGGAGGCGCGGATTGGGGATGATTTTCCGAGCGATGGGAAGGCAAGTCTGGGAGCCAGGAACGCTGAGGAGTGGAACTATCTTTACAAGAGACTTTACAATCCCTTGCTTAATGTTGGCGGGTATCAGGCGAAGGGGGATGTTTATAGATTGAATGAGAATCTTCCGCTGGTTGACGAGGCGGGTTTGGTAAACCTTGGTGGGATTACTATTGCGGCAGAGGAGTTTGAGCCGGTTGTGAATAGTGTTAATGATTACACGCAGGAAGATACGGTGATTGATTTGCACTTGAGAGGCAAGCACACGTTTTATGTTTATGCGGCGGATTACTTGGAAGTTTACGTCGAGAAGGAAGACATTAATTGGTATGAAGGAAGCGACGAGCTGGTTGTTGTGCTTTATGATATGGATGGGAGCGTTATTGAGTTGACGCAGTTGAGGGACGACGGTATTGTGGACAGCAGCAAGAGGATGGAGACGACGCAGTCGGGAATGTTGAGGGCAAGCGGGTTGGCGCCAGGAGTTTACAAGCTGGAGTTTAATGATTTTGATGGCTTGATAAGCAAGATAAGAATTAATTCGAATAAGGTTGTCGCAGATAAGGTGTTCTTGGCGGACAATAAGATTTATGGCGTTGATACAAAACAGAGCAGGCTGTATTTTGATTATGATAAGGATGTAACTTTGAAGCTGATGACTTATCACTCTGCAGGATTGCAAAAGATTTTGTTCAACAGGGATGGGGAGGTTGAGCCATTTAATTTCAATATTGAGGACGAGCCGATGTATAGGGAAGTTGGAGCTGGAAAATATATGGTGACTTTCCCGAACAATGATATTATTATTGAGAGCCCGGAGTATTTGGCGTTTACGCCGAACGGGTATTTCAGACCGTTTAAGCAGAAGGTTGTTCCGATAAATAGTCCGGAGTGGATAATGGACAGCGTCGATTATTTGATTACGGATTATGTGGCGCCCAAGCGTGAGGGTGATTGGATTGTAGTTCAGACGGAGTTTGATATTAAGGAAGATGGGCTTTTTGTGAACGACCAAGGTGTTTTGAGTTTTGTGTTTAACGTGCCGCATCTGGCGGAGGAAGGAAGCAATTATACGATTCCAATTGATTGGATTGATGTGAAGGTTTACAAGCCGGGGGTGTGGGGATAATGAAATTGTTTAGAGGGCATAACGCAGAATTGGTGAACCATTTGTTTCAAACGCTTTTGGTGACGTATTTGATTTTATTGCTGTTTGAGCAGTTGTGGGAAGGAATCGTTTCGGTATATTTGAATTTAAATTATCTTTTAATCTTGGTAATTGTTGCGGGGATTTTGGATGTGTTTTCGGAGACGCCTTTGAAACCGCGGGAGAGAGTTAAGAATTTGGACTATTGGTTTGTTGTTGTGCTGGGGATTTTAGGATTTGTTATTATTAAGTTTAAGACGGGGGATCTGGGATGGTTGTCGTGGGTGATTTCGCTGATTGCGGGAGCGCTGATTGTGCTTTTGAGCTTTTTGGTTCTGGAGGAACGAGATGGATAGGCGAGCTGATTGGATGAAGCTGATAATCCGAGCGGTGATTGTTTTGATTGCGCTGGAGTTGGTTACGGTTGTTGTTGGATTTTTCAGCGAGATGAGTTATTTTGAAAGCTTTAGAGTAGTCTTTGGGAGTGTATATGTTTTGTTTTTGCCGGGGTTTGTTTGGAGTTTTGTTTTCTTTCCTGCACGGGCTGGGCTTGGGGAGGGCGGGCGCCGAATAGATATTATTGAGAGAATTGCTCTTTCGTTTGCGCTTTCGATAGCAATAGTTCCATTGGCGGTTTTCTATCTGAATCTGGTCGGGTTGAAGATTAGTGTTTTGAGCAGTTTTTTTGTGGTGCTGGTTTTGATTTTAATCGGTGCTGGGGCGGTGTGGTGGAAGGGAGGGGGATGAGACGCAGACCTGGGTGCAGCATAAATGCTGCTTACGCGAGGACGAGAGTTGCTTCAAAAGTTAGAGAAACTATGGGCGGGATGCTTGTGGGAGATTTCTGCGCGGAGCACTTTAGGAAAATGGGCTTTAGTAGTGCTTATGGGATGATTATGTATCTTTCTAGTGTTAGGGCCGGGGAACTTTATGGTGCAGCTCCGAAGGTGGGCAGAGACTCTCCTTTCACGCAGGCAGAGTTGGTTAGGCTGCCTAAATTGTTTCAGATTTTAGGAATTAGCACAAGTGATCCGGTAATTGGGAATATCCGAAGTGTTCAACCGCGTTTTACGTATACTGGAAATGAGGGTGATATCAGACCCTTCAGATTTTTAGGGAGCTGATAGTTTTATTATTCAGCATCTTTTTTGACGTTCGCTGCTTTTGGGCCTTTTTCGCCTTCTTCTACGTCAAATGTGACGGAATCTCCTTCGCTGAGGGTTACGCCTTCAGGCAGTGCTGACTGATGTACAAAGATGTCTTTGCCGCTTTCAGGTGTAATAAACCCAAAACCTTTCGATTCATTGAAGAATTTTACTTTTCCTTTCATTTTACCTCCTGTGTGTTTTTTGGTGGTTTTATAGGCAGACAAAATTCACTTTTAAATGCTTCGATTTTCTAGGCTTTGTTGGAAATCTTCCTTGGCGGGGTTTTTGATCCTAGACAAACCTCAATTTTAGACTTTTTCAACAAAGCCTGGCGGAGAGATAATTTTAAATATCGCGGATTAGGGGGATTTTAATGGAGCCGATTGAGGGTACAGTGGATGCGTTGTCTGCTTATGTGGGCAGGGTTGTAATGGGTGTGCATAGAGCTCGTGTTGACGGAAGCCCTGATTTAAAGCCGTGTTCAGTTAATGTGGGCGTTGTAATTAAAGGAGTTAATGATTCGTTGTGGATAGAAGGGCATTATTTGAGACTTTGTCGTGGTGGAAATAATCAGACAGTTCATAGGATATTTGGAGCAGAGTACGTGGGGGTTTTTCCTTTGCGACAAGTTGCCGTTCCGGATAATCGAACAGATTACTACGATTTTCCGTCTGATGTTTTTAGCAGAGATGTTATGAAATCAATTCTTGCTAGAAAACCAGTAGTTATAGACTAAGTTTTATTTTTTTGAGTTGAATACTCCGCAGGTTGCTGCGTTTTGGAGAAGTAATCTTTCGCGCCCTTTGTCCCACCTACCTGCCCAGAAAGTCTGCGCTGATGATATCCCGTAGTTTGCTGCGATTGGGCAGTTTATTCTCTGTCGTCGTCCTGGCTTATTTCCCGCGTGTGTTTTTCTGCGAAAGCGCTGGCTCTTTCTGGGACCTCGTCTTCGATTGTTTCTTCTTGGTTTTTGTAGGAATCTTCCTGCTGTTGAGTGAGCATATCCTGCTGCATTGCGATCTCGGCTTCTTTGCGCATGATTTCTAATTCTTGTTCGAATTTTTTGTTGTGGAGTTCTTTTAGCCAGACTTTGATTTCTGCAAGGTGCTGTTCCTGCTCGAGGAGAATTTTGTGCTGGTTGTCCAGGTGGAGGAGCGGGACGAAGTGGTTGATTCTCTCTTCGGGGATGTTGCTTTTGTCTCCGAGGAGTTCGGAAAATTCTATGGGATGTTCTCTTCCTGACGAGAAGAAATTTTTGATTTTTGTGTAAACGCTTTTGACCATGTCTTTGAGGTTGATTGTGCCTTTTGGAATTGCGATGGCGGTTTCGATTTCCTGCTGTTTTGCCACAACGACTTTTTTTATTCTTCTGTTTTCGGTTGTAATGGCTTTGCCTAATGCAGAGAGGAGTTCGTTGAGGGAAACTTTTCGATGCCTCGGAAGAGGTGTTCTTTGGACTAGGTCTGGAATTTCGTCTTCTAGTTCGATGCGTTCTTGTTCGTAATGCCTTTCTTCTTTTCTGCCGAATAGAATGTCGTCTAGTGTAGGAAGGTCATGGTTGAGCAGAATTTCTGATTTTATCCTTAGCAAGAGAGCTGCGGCGAAAAGAACTTTTGAAGAGATGAAGAGATTGGCTTCTTCCAGCTCGTGGATTTTTCCAGGTAGCGGTTTGTTAGGACGACAAGGTCGATGTCCCAGGGGTCGAGCTGTTCGGAATTTATGAGGTCTAGGATTATGGAATGCCAACTAAGTTGTTCGCCGAAAATCAGGCCGTGAATTTGTTCTTGGCCGACCTTGTCTTTTTTTGGCGTTTCCTGAATGGGTTCTTGAGTTTGAGAATCAGTCATGGTTTATTCTGGGAAAGACGGTTTAAATTAGTTTTGATTAGAAGGCTTTGTTGTTTAGAATTTTCCGCATATTTTGTGTCGTCGAATCCCTGCTCGCGACCACGCTTGCTATTATCTGCAAATTATGACTTTTTCAGCAGAGATAGTTAAAAAGGGGAGGTGTCAATTTCGCCGTTTACAATTTCGTAGAAGGCCCATTGCATGGCTTTTTGGGCTCTGAGTGCGGACTTTTCGGATTCTGAGACGATTCTTGTGGGGTCTTTGCCGAGCCCAGTGGTAAGTTCTTTGCGGATTGTTTCTACGGGTGTTTTGTAAGCTCTTGCATCCATTACTTCGGAGAATGCTTGGGCGGTGGGAAGTTCATGAATTGGAACTGCTAGATATCTTTTTTCTTGTTCTGGCATGTATTTTGGATTTAGATAAGATATTTAAATGTACTTGCTTAGGGCTTTCTGTGTTAAACGCACTTTGTTACATGGGTCATACGTCCCTTTCAAATGGTAGTTAACACTGTTCCCATTGAGAAGTTACAACAAACCGAAAAGTTTAAATACCACTTATGACTCTATTTATTATCACCTCTTTTTGCCCGGGAGAGGACGTTTAGTTCATCTGTTTAGTTTGAATTAAACCTCCCCTCCAAGGGTTTCAAAATATGTAAACAAAAAGTTATGATTTGAGACATTCTTCAAGATTGTTCACAAGTCCGCTGATGCGGCAGAACGATATATCCGAATGTGGGGAGAGGTGAAGATACTCTTTTATTTTGATTTGTTCTTTTCAATCAAACTCCAAACTAAATAGACGATTAGAGTTAAAATTATCGAAAATATCAGGGCTTGTATGATAAAGAATTCCATTGGAGTGAGGTCTCCCAAACTTTGTTGATTGCTGTAATTATATCCGGCTATTAAAAATGTTGAAATTAAGAAAATAACTGATAGAGTAATAATTTTTAGTTTTTTTAGTCTAAAATTCATTGAAGTATCATCAAAATATTCTTTGGTGATTATAGCATTCTAGCACCAAAAAAGTTTATAATTAAGTAAAACTACGACGAGAGTAATGAAAAAGATATTGTCAGACAGATATTTTCTAGGCAGAAAGTGTG
>JAHIWJ010000096.1 GCA_018816205.1 Nanobdellota archaeon | reverse complement strand
TGCATACAAGATTAGTGCAGACAACGCGAACAAGAATCGCCGCAGGGGTAATAGCGTATCAGTTGAGATTAATAATCCGGGTGAATAACCTATTGTTCAGTTGAATTGTTAGACACGCTCCCAAAACCCATAACTATATAACCTCTAATTATAATCGATTTACATGGAACAACTCACGCCAAAAGAAACAAAATTCCTCACAGTCCTAAACGAAACCAGACTCGCAGGCGGAAAAATATTCGGAAGATTCGGCGAGCTTGTCAAAGAACAATTTCAGTTCTCAAACGAAGAGCTAAAAAACGCAGTAAACAAATTTCTAAAACTTGACCTTCTCACAAAAATAGACGCCGGTGGCAACGAAATCGTCTACTTCCATACCAACAAAGTCAACTCGATAGAACTCGACAGAGACCTTCTCAAAATCAGACATTAATGTGCGCCTTCGCGCGATTAATCGTTATCTTGGATTTACACACTTCACAAATTCCAACAATGTAAAAAGCATTTGCTCGTTTCACTATGATTTTCCTGTCAGCTTCACAGTTAGTGCAGTGAAATTTCAAACTTTTCATAACAATGACCTAAAGAATCCTATTCTCCGAATCCAACAAATAAAGAAACACCACTATATAGAATTATGCATTCTTAACTATCTATTCATCTTCGCAAAAACCCACCCAGCCACCACCCCATTCGCCAGCCCCATCACAAGCCAAGAAAAAATCATCGTCAATGAAACCACAAAACTGCTGTAAGTTACAAGCATGCCTGGAATTGAAAATACAGCCCATACAAACAACCCAAACTTCGCTCCCCTCTGCCAAAGCGTTCCTTTGAACTTTCCTTTACTCAAACCCCAAACCCCAGCAAAACAAATCCCTAAAACAAACGGATAAAGAAAATAAAGCATCATAATTGGATCTTGCCATGCCCTAAAAATCCCCGAAGCATATTCAGCATTCAACCCCGGAAAAATCAAACCAAAAACCCAGCTAACAACAAAGCCAACAATCAGCATCAAAAGCCCGGCAAGAAGCCCCGGCAAGATTATCTTTTTCATCTTTTAACACAAGAAAACAACTATCTAAATTTCACTGCCACCGATCTAGTTTCGGATTGGGATGGTTACGGTACTGGAAACATCTCTTTCAAACGTTGATATTCTCCCATTGGGGGGCCGCTCTCAAACTCTCGATACACCTCTTGCGTTCCATCCGAATAATGCACAACTGCTTTAGCATTGTGCTTGCCCCCAACAAAATCAACTGCTGTTATGGTCCTCGGCTTACTTAGGGCCTTCGGTGCTTTTGGAATCCCAACAGCCCGATGAGATGCAGAAGAACGTTCTGGACATCCCCTGTTGTCATATTTTGTTCCTTCGGAATACGCATTCCATGCCATCGCAGATCCTATAAGACAAAGTATTTAAGAGTTATTGTCCTAAATCCTCATCCCGCGCTTCTTCATCTCCTTCTTCAACTTCGTAGGAAACCCGGGCCGACACTTGCAATTTTTGCCATGTTCTCTATGCCACTCCACCCTCTGCTCAAAACTAGCATTCTTCGGCATCTGATGCGACAAATGCCACTCCTTATTTATGCCACTCACGTTTATCACCTCCTATTAATCGATTTTATAATCAGCATAATAACAAAACCCAAGCCGAGACCAATCAAAGTCCACGCCGCAACATTTCCCACCAAAAGCCCATACCCGATTCCTATTAAAAGAAACGCAGGAATCGCGATACCTGAAAAATCATTCTTCTTATCTTTCATCTTCACCTCCTTTTCCTCTTCTTTTTCTTATCATCCTCTTCCTCCCCCCTCAACTTCTCAATTCCCTCCTTAACTTTCCTCTCAACTATATCTTCCCATTCTTTCTCGCTCCGCCCCTTCATCTTCTTGATTTTTTCCTTCCGCTCTTCCCTATCCAAACTAAACAACCTAACAAAAATTAAAATGTAGCCGATAAACAAAGTCAACAAAGGCACAACTATCATCGCAGGCAAATACAGAAAATCCAAAGCCATGAGCCCAAGAAAATCAAACAGGGAAAATAAAAACTGGACAATCATTATCCCTCCAATTGCATGAAACACCGGATGAGGTAGGTTAAACGGAAACCACAAAACCGAAAAAATCGCACCCACTAACATCACAACCGAGATAAGAATTAAAAACAAAATATTAGAATTAAAAAAACCCACGACCGAACTGAAAGTCTCATTGCCAACGCTATCCGAAATCAAATTAGCAATTCCCAGCAAAATCAGGAAAAACAGAATACCAAAAACTCCTTCAAAAAACGCGCCTGCAACAGATTTCTTTCCCATCAAATTAACACATCTTTACAAAATTTAAACTTTACCCTACAAAACCCCAACCAACAAAACCAACACAAGAACGGTCAAAACCAAGAAAATCCCCAGCGTC
>JAHIWJ010000095.1 GCA_018816205.1 Nanobdellota archaeon | reverse complement strand
GCTATTTTTGTTTTTTCTGTACCCTTGTTTTACCACAGATAACCTCTTACAAAACGGACATTTTGTTTTCATAGAACACACCTCCTTATCAGGGGGTTAAACTATCAGATTATATAAATCTGACGTTTAGTATACTATATCAGCGGATAGATAGTAAAATAAAATCGCTGGCATTGAATCCTTATCCTAAAGATAGAAAACGGGTAGGCGGGAGAAAAGAGAAAGTTTTCAGGGTGAGAGTTGGAGGTTATAGAATTCTTTACGTCGTCTTTAATGAAAGAAATTCTCTTCTAATTTCAGATATAGACAAAAGAGAAACAGTTTATGACTAGTTGTGTTCTTGAAAAAATAAAACTCCTCCCCAAAAACTTTGGCGTCGGCAATTGTACTCATCGTTTTCCTAGCGTGAAAGGGCGTGGCTTGGCTACTACCCAGCCCCCTAAAAATCCCTCTGCCTTCTCCACCAATAGGACAGCCATTGCGTGAGGCTGCCTTGATTGTAATGGCTTGGGCACTAAGCGACGGGAAGAACCAAGAGAAGGGAACGAAACAATTAAATAAGGGGAAGAATTAGAAGAACAATATGGTAAAGAAAAAATTAGCAAGAAAGAATGAGAAGAAGATTAAGGAATTGAGGGAAATTATCATTTCTATCAGGAATGATCCTGCAGCCATGAAAAAAGTTAGAGAATTAGCTGTTGCCTGTTAAAAAGCTTCTTTTTAGGTCTCTGTATGTATAAAATGTCGGAGTTCTTATCTTTCTTTTTAAGTTAATTATCTTGTAGGCATTTATTGCCCTCGCATGTTTTAATGTTTTTTCATCATCAGAAAAGATTAAATCAAAGTTATACAGGCTGGCGCAGGCGACAATTTTAAAATCATTTCCTATGCTTTTCCAGTTCTTAACACCGCCATTTATCTTATATTCAGTGAAGTATTGTTTTGCTAGTTCTCCGATTCGCTTATTTTCCTGAATCATCTCCCCTTTCACTAACTTATCATAGACCCTTAGAATTCCTGGAGCTTTCCTTAACTCATCCCTGATTAGCCGGAAATTGTGAATTATAAATTTGTTGTCCGGAACCATCTTTTCAACAAGAGCGATGCCTTCTGCGTCTGCGATTATTTTTCCGTAGATATTCGTATCTAATAATACATTTGCCATCTTTTAATATGGGAATAATGAGATTGTTTAAATGTTTTTACATTTATCGTAAAGAAACCAAAAAACTAAAACCCCCCCTTCATCATTTCCTCGTTCTTCAATCACCACCCCAACATCTCGGAATTGAAACTTATAAGCGGTGGGGAGAACGAGTCAACAGCGAAGAGAAGAGAACGAAAGGATTAAATAGTATCAATAAGATACTAATTGGTATTTAAAATGGACTATAAGGTTATAAACAAAAATTCCCTCAGAATAATAGAAATAGTCAGCGGAGGCAGAGAATACTTTAATGAAGTTCATAAAAAGACAGGCATTAAGAGCAAGAATAATCTTCTTAAAAATATTAATGTGTTAGTGGGGAGTAAGATATTAATCAAGGAGGAAATGAAAGCAAATACTTATTTTTCTTTGAACTATGCAAACAACGCTGCAATTGCCGCATTAAATTTAATAAATCAATTGAAATTTGAAAAACTGCCGTTTAAAATTAAGAAAAGTATCTCTGAATGTTTGTTTGCGGTAAGGCCGGCGATGGCTGTTCTGTTTGGGTCATACGCGAAGGGAAATTATGGGGGGGAATCGGATATTGACCTTATTATGTTTAATGTGCCCAAGGAGCGGAGAAATAAAGTTGGAGAAGTCTCAAAACAATATGGAGTAAAAATCAATGTGGTGTGGATGGATTTTGGTGAATTGAACAATAAAACAGAATCCATAAAACACATGTTCAAAACAGGATATCCTTTAATCGGGGAGGGTTATTTCTACAATGAATTCAAAGAAATTTGATTGGCACATCTGGCTGGAAGAACCGAAAGAAGTTGAAGATAGTTTTAACTTTTATCTGAAAAAGGAGACTATAAAGAAAGAAACGGAAACAAGGTTTCTTCCGGTTTCTCATTTGAACAAAGCAGAATATAATCTTACGTTCACCAATTTTTTAGCTGAACAGCAAAGATATTATGATTGGATAATTGTTGGGTGTTATTATACAATTTATCACGCAGCTTTATCATTAATTGCTAAAAAAGGATTTTCTTCAAAAAATCATCTGGCTACCCTTTGCGCGTTGATAAAATTTTATGTGGTGCAGGAGAATACGCTGAGCAAGGAAGAAATCGAACTGGTTTCAAGATCATCTTTAGAAAAAGAAGAAGTGAGTTATTTTGCGTACGCCAAAGAAAAAAGGGAAACGGCAAGTTATGGTTTAAGTGAGGAATTTAATAAAGCGGAAGCGGAAGACTTGCTAAAGAAAACTGTGCAGTTCTTAAATAAATGTCGGGAAATCTTGGAGGGTTAATTTGATTGTTGGAATTTCCGCGACGGACAGCTTGTCGGCGGCTTTGCTTGGGCGGGCGGTTTCATTGGTTGTGCTTTTCGTGTTGGGACCGATATTTAGCTGGATTTTGATGCGGGGCAATTCCAAATCCCCGCACGCATTTTGCCTTCGGCAAAAAACCCACCCTGACCGCCATCCCGCCAGAGCCCCAAAGACAATAGTGGAATTGCCTTTGAGAAATGGGAAGAATGGTAAGAATTAGGCTCGTTTCTCGGCTTTTAGAATATCTTTGATTTGTTTTTTTAGTGTTAGAAGATTTATTGTTACAATCTCCCAGACTATTCCTAAATCAACTCCAAAATAATGGTGGATAATTTTGTCTCTTGAGCCGATTATTTCTTTCCAACTGATTTCAGGATATTTTTCTTTAAAATTTTCCGGGAGGTTCTTTGAAGCTTCACCGATTATTTCTATTTGTCTAACTACTGCGCTTTGTTTTTCTTTATTCTTCATAAATGACTCTCTTGAAACGCCTTTGATGAAATTTTCTATGTCCTTTATGCTTTCTAATATATGCTCTACAAATATTAATGATTCTCTTTTCATTATAAGATTCTCACTTCTTCTTTTAATATTCTTTTTTTTAAAAGAGCATTAATTGAGCGGTAAGTTAATAGGTCGACTTTTCTTTTTAATTTATCTTCAAGCTCTAGATTAATACTCACAAACCCCAGACCGATATTTTTGGGCGGTTCAATCAAAATGTCGATATCACTTTTTTTGTTTTGTTCTCCTCGTGCATAACTTCCGAAGATTCCTGCTTTTTTCACTCCGTGTTTTTTTAGTGTGCTAACTATGATTGGTTTTACTTTCTCTATATCTTGGTTTCTGGTTTCTGGTTTCTTCATAGCCGATATTGGATTTAGAGATTTATTAAGCTTGTGGCTACTGTGTTTTTATCGGCAATCGGCAGTTTGAGTATCTTAATCGGCTTAACTCCGGGAAATCTTGGAGGGTTAAT
>JAHIWJ010000094.1 GCA_018816205.1 Nanobdellota archaeon | reverse complement strand
GCAGTCGATTGGGGAGAGAGCTACAGTGATAGACGGCGGCAACGCTATACCCTACTGGGACCATATGATGGGGCGTTATGCTCTGACTGGGCCGGATGAGCGACAAGCGCTTGATTTCCTCTATGCACACAACACGACTTACTTCTTAATAGACTCCACAGATATTGGAAAGTACTCTGCATTCTCTAGTATTGGCAGTGACAAGAATTATGATCGCGCTAGTTTTCTCCCAACCTTCCAGAGGGATGAATCTCAACTGCAAGAAAGGAAAAATTCAACGCTCCAGGTTTACACTGGTGGAACCGGGCTTGATGGGGACATTGTTTATGACAATAATGGGACAAAGATATTCTTGCCCTCGGGCAGGGCTGGACTTGCTGCAATAGTTATCGAAAAGGACTTCAACGATGATGTGATTAGCAATCCGCAAGGTATTTTTGTTTATGAAGGCAAACAATATGGCATTCCATTCAGATATGCATTTGATGGGGAGCTTAAGGATTTTGGATATGGCCTTAATGCTAGCGTGTTTCTGATCCCTTCAGCAGAACAGCAGAGCGGAGGAGTCAATATTAAACAAGATGGTGCTTTGATTTATCTGAGTGAAAAGGTTGCACCTTCTCAACTTGCTAAGCTCTACCTATACAAACAAGAAACCGATTCATTCAAGTTAGTGCATAGTGAAGATGATTTTGTGGTTGCTTCTATGAAGTCGCAAGGAGCTGTGATTGAAAACGACATCGTTATGTTTGGAGGCATTAGAGGGCCGATAAGAATTTGGGAGATAAATTATCCGGACGACATGCAGTTTGACGAGCAGTATATTAGCACTTATTATCCGGAAGATATTAGGGGCGTATAATGAATTTGCTATTAATCGTCCCGATTTTAGCAAGTTTTTTTGTGACGCTTTTTGTAATGCGCGGCTGGATAAAAAAAGCGAAAAATGCTGGCCTCGTCGGTCAAGATATTAACAAACTAAACGGGAAAAAGGTTGCTGAGTCTGGCGGGGTCACTGTTGTCTTGGGGTTTGCCTTAGGAATTATGACCTATGTTGCGATAAATACTTTTATTTTCAGAAGCGTTAATCATTTCGTCGAAATATTTGCATTGATGACCACTACGTTTTTCATAGCTTTTCTTGCGTTTACCGACGATATGCATTATAAAATCGGGTGGAAAATGGGGTTAAGACGAAGAACAAGAATAATCTTGGTAGCTTTTGCTTCCATCCCATTAATTGCGATAAACGCGGGCAGGAGCATAGTTGGAATTCCTTTTTTTGGGGGTGTTGATTTAGGCATAATTTATCCATTGGTTTTAATTCCGGTGGGCATCGTTGGGGCAACAACAACGTATAATTTTCTTGCAGGGTTTAACGGTCTAGAGGCTGGACAAGGAGTTATTTTACTTTCTGCTCTTGCAATTGTGTCTTATCTTACAGGAAACTCTTGGCTTTCGATAATTGCTATTTGCATGGTTGTTGCTCTGGTGGCATTTCTGGTTTACAATTTTTATCCTGCGCAAGTATTTCCCGGGGATGTATTAACTTACCCTGTGGGGGGGCTTATTGCAATGATGGCTATCCTCGGCAATTTTGAGAAAATTGCTGTTTTCTTTTTTATTCCGTTTATTATTGAATTTTTCCTCAAGGCGCGAGGAAAGTTTATCATGCAGAGCTATGGAAAACCACAAAAAGATGGTTCTTTGACCTTGAAGTATGGCAAAATTTACAGCCTTAATCATGTTGCCATAGCCTTGATGGGAAAGGTGAAAATCAAGGCTACTGAAAGAAAGGTCGTGCTCTTTATCTGGCTCTTTCAGATTCTGGTGATTCTAATTGGTTTCGCTTTGTTTTGGGGGGGACTTTACCCTTATGCCTAAAAGCGGTAGTTTTCTTAAGGGCAGTTTAATCCTTCTTATTTCTTTTAATATATTTAATGTGTTAAACTTCCTATATAACTTTGCTATGGCTCGGATACTCTCTGTTGCTGAATATGGAGCACTTGCTTCGATTATGGCCTTGTTAATTTTAATTAGTATGCCTTCGGATGCAATTCAAAATACGATCACGAAGTATGTTAATCTAAATAATAGCCCTGGAAAGATAAAGAACATCCTGCGAAAATCCCTGAGAAAAGCTTTTCTGCTCTCCCTTATGGTGTTTGCTCTTTATGCAGTTGTGGCGATTCCTCTTTCGGGTTATTTGAACATTGGGTATTTTGCACTTGCGACTGGCGGTCTGATGATTTTTGCAAGTATGCTCAGCCCTGTAACCCGAGGTGCTTTGCTTGGGGAAAAGAAATTTAATGCGCTCGGTTGGAATATGATTGTTGAAGGAGTGTTAAAAATAGTTCTTGGAGTGTTATTAGTTTTGTTTTTTACAAGTATTGGTTGGAGCATCTTTAGACTCCACGGCGCTTTACTTGGCGCTGTTGCTGGAGCGCTTTTTGCGTTCTTACTTACATTTGTTAGTTTGAAGAAGATATTTTTTACGAGAGAGGAGAAAGCGGATGTACGGCACATTTATGGATATGCTCGGCCAGCTTTTTTTGTCACGCTTGCTATTTTTGCTTTTATTGGTTTAGACATTCTTGTGGCGCGCGCGGTTTTTGATCCGGACACTGCTGGAGCGTATGCAATTGCCTCTGTTCTTGCGAAGATCATCTTTTACGGAACAATCCCTGTAAGCAGGGCGATGTTTCCCTTGTCTTCAGAACAGGCTAATCAAAAGAAAAATCCGAGGAAGATTCTTTTTTATTCCTCCTTCATGGTGCTGGGTCTTACGGTTATTGCCATGGTTGTTTTATGGCTGTTTCCACAGGCCTTGATTTATTTATTCTCAGGCAAAGACATACCAATGGCCAAAAACATTTTGTTTTATTTGGGGCTTGCCACATCCCTTTTATCTTTGGCCAATCTTTTCTTGATTTATCGGCTTTCGCTTGGTAAAATAAGGAGACCTTACTTGCTCATGGCTTTTGTAATTTTAGAGGTGGGGCTGCTTTTCTACTTTTCTCAGACCATTTTGAGCTTCTCTTTGGCGTTTCTCTCTGCCGCCATAATCTTTTTAATAGGGTCAATAATAATTGCATTGTATGGTTAAGCATAAACTTTCTATCATTGTCCCTGCATACAACGAAGAGAAGAGAATTGAAAGAATGTTGAATTCCTATCTTAAGTTTTTTGATGCTCTTGAAAAGAACAAGAGAATTGATTATGAAATCATAGTTGTAATAAATAATACGCGCGACAAAACTGAAGACGTTGTGAAGAAGTTTATGGAAAAGAGCAAAAATGTCTCTTTTCTGAATTTTAAGAAGGGTGGCAAGGGTTTTGCTGTTAAGGAGGGTTTTAAAGAAGCATTAAAGAGAGATAGCGACTTAATAGGGTTTGTGGATGCAGACCTCGCGACGCCCCCAGAATCTTTTTACTTCCTTGTCAAGAAGATAGGCCGTTTTGACGGTGCGATTGCAAGTCGTTACTTGCCAGAGTCTAGGATAACTCCGGCGTATAATTTTAGGAGAGCGATTGTTGCAAAGGTTTTCAACTTCTTGGTTAGGTCTTTGTTTTTTATTCATCTCTCTGATACTCAATGTGGTGCTAAGCTTTTTAGCAGAAGGGCCGCTGAGATGATTGTTAAGAAAGTTGAAATGTCGCAATGGGCTTTTGATGTTGAGTTGTTGTATGTTCTCAATAAACATGGCTTTGTGGTTAGAGACTTTCCTACAAACTGGAAGGATGTGGGCGGTAGCAAGATAGAAATTGTTAAGGGCTCTCTCCAAATGTTTCTTTCTTTGATACAGTTGAGGATGGTACACTCGCCATTTAGAAGGCTTTTGAGGCCATTGAAGCCATTTATAGGGTTGATTTGGAGAGTCGCTTATGGCGGGGGTTAAAGAAACACCATAAACCTTTTAAGGCGGGTGGGCTAAGCGAATTTACATGGGAGTTTACTTCGTATTTGGAACAAAGGCGGAACTAATTAAGGCTGCAGGCATCCTTAGGGAGATGGGGCGAAGGAAAATTCCGTATTTTCTTGTTCATACCGGCCAACATGCTCATGTTGAAGAAGAGTGTAAAACTTTTGGGTTACCGATGCCACATTATCGGATTACACAAAGAAAGGAAAATTTGAAAACTGTGAGGGAGATGGCGTTTTGGCTAATAAAGGGATTTTTTAGCGGTATGGGAAAAAATATTTTCAGAAAGGGCGACTTAGTCTTGGTTCATGGCGACACCGAGAGCACTTTGTTGACGACAATCATTGCAAAGTTAAAGAGGTGTAAACTTGCCCATATCGAGGGGGGATTGAGAAGTTGGGACATCATAAATCCTTTCCCTGAAGAGGCTATAAGACGATTTACAGACACATTCTCGGATTACATTTTTGTTCCGAATGACTGGGCAGCTTCTAACCTGAGGAAGACGAAGAAAAAAGGAGAAGTGATTAACACTTACCTAAATCCGAGCTATGACTCCTTGAAGTATACTCTTTCCAAAAAAACACATATTGAAATACCTAAAGGCAAATACGTTGTTGTTCTTTTTCACAGAAAAGAGAACTTGTACATGAAAGATAGTCTTTACAAGGGCATAAAGATAATTCGGGAGATTGTTAACAGGCATAAGACACTTTTTGTTTTGTCGAAAAATAGCAAGCATGTTTTAAAAAAGACTGGATTTTATGATGAGTTAGCTAGAAATAAAAATGTTACTTTCAAAGATTATTATGATTTCAAAGATTTTGTGCATGTTGTGAATGGCGCGGAGTTTGTTGCAACAGATGGCGGGTCTCTGCAAGAAGAGACCTATCTCCTGAACAAGCCCATTCTTCTACTGCGTAAGAAAACAGAGAGGATTGAAGGGCTTGGAGAGACTGCTTGTTTAACAAATTTTGACTTCAAAAAAGCAATGCGATTTCTTGATAATTATAAAAGCTTTAAGAGAAAAGGAAAGGTGGGTGACAGAAAACCATCTGAAATAATTTGTGATAAAATAGAGGAGATAATAAAATGAGCAAAGAAAAACCGCTTGTTTCGATTGTCATGCCCACATACAATAGAAGAAAGAAAATCGGCGTCACCCTAGAGAGTCTGAAAAGACAGATTTATCCGTTGAACAGGATAGAAGTTATTATTGTTGATGATAATTCTTCTGAAAGTTCTGAAGATATAGCAATGGGTTATAAAGGCGACTTTAGAAGACTAATTTATTTGAAGAATGAATCTAACAAGGGCCCTGCTTTTTCCAGAAATAGGGGCGTGAGAGAGTCGATGGGAGAATTTATTTTTTTTACAGATGACGATGGAATCGCTTCGGAAAAATGGATTTCTGAGTTTGTTGACTTTTATGAAAAACACCCGAAGGTCGGAGGAGTGGGTGGGCCGCTCATTCCTGTTTCAAAAAGTTTTGTTGCGTGTATTGAAGTTTTCAAAGACCGAATTCTTGGACTTAAAAAAAACAAAGTCATGATGGGCAGAGACGTATCTGTTGGGTTTACTTCGAACATGTCTTATAGACGAGAAATTTTTGATAAATGCGGGTATTTTAATACAGCGTTTAAAGCGCCTGCGGGAGAAGACAGAGAGCTTGGTAAAAGGGTGGCTAAACATTTTGATTTGGCTTATGTTCCTGTCGAAATGCTGCACAATCATGATTACAATGCTGAATATCTTGTTAATCTCTTAACAAAGCAAGGTCTAGAAAAAAATCCGAAAGGAAATCTGGCTCAGAAGATTATTTTTTTATTGGTTAGGTCGCCTATTTTGGTCTTTAACGTTTCTAAAAAAGTTTTGAATTACAGGTTGAAAAGATGAATAAAGCGTTTAGACTGCCGGACAATTATAAGCCTTACCTGGATGAGAGAAATAAGAGGATTCTCGAAATGATTTCTCCAGAAAAAAACCATAAAATCCTGGTAATCGGTACGGGCGTTTATCCTAAGACAGAATTTTTTCTTTTCCATAACTTCAAATGCAAAAATGTCTTTAGTATTGATATAGACAAAGATAACTTAGACAGGGCTAGAGAAATTCTGCCCGAGTTAAATTTTCTTTACGCTAATGCTCAAAAAAAACTTCCTTTTGAAAATAGGGAGTTTGACGTTGTGGTTATGACGGAGGTCTTGGAGCACTTAAAAGATGAGAGATTAATTCTGAAAGAAATACGAAGGGTTCTTAAAAAAAATGGTGCATTGGTTTTATCTGTGCCTAAACGCCGATGGTTTAATATCTTTAGCCCGATTACTCATGTTCAACATATTCGAGAATACTGTGAGAAAAGAATTATTCAAACCCTTGAGAAAAATGGTTTTTCTGTAAGAATGATGTTTGTTG
>JAHIWJ010000093.1 GCA_018816205.1 Nanobdellota archaeon | reverse complement strand
TTTCCATTTTTCCATAGCCTTCCCCTCCAAACATTTGGTTAATGTCCGCTACAAGAAGTTGGGCTCTCTTCTGAAAATAAATCGTCTTTCCCTTGTAGGACGAGAAGTCGTTGAATGAAGGGAAATGTTTCAATATTAGGTCTAGCAGATTCACTGCATCATGATTTGCTTCTTTTATTAAATTGCTGAAGTCTCCGTCGAAGTCTTTCAATAAAGCCGAGCCCACTTCAGTCAATATTTTTTTTCTTTCGGCTAGTAAGGGGATTTCGGTGTTACCTTTCAGTATGGCGTTCAGGTCTTTTTCTGATATGCCCCTTAAATATTCTGGAGAGAGAATTGGTTTTTTATTTTCGATAGCTTTGCCTAAGGAGGCGATCATCCCCCAAGCCCCGTCAAATTTTTCTCCTTTGTATTCTATAGTCCATTTTGGTTCTCCCCAGTAGGAGAAACTCATTGCGTCGAATACGAGAAGAAAGTGAAGTTTTTCTTTATCGTTTAGTTGGCTGAAGTCAAAAGGAGATTCATTTAGCCAATGATTTATGTGAGACTCACTAAATGTTTTGCAGAATTCTTTTATGGCTGGTTTGTTTATTTTGACGTGGTTAGAGTTTTCTGTTACAAACTTGGTTGTTGTTAATATTTTGTTCATGAAGGGGACTGGCGTTATCAGTATTTATCTTTTTTGAAAAACTATAAAAACACACTTTTTCTTTTGAGGGGATGGGAAAAGAGGGAATTGGAACGTTTCTGGCTTTTTTGACGGCCATAATAAGTGGTTTTTCCATATTTGCAAATAAGTGGTTTATTGTTGATTTGGATCCGACGGTGTTTACAGCTGTTAGGGCGATAATTATTGGGCTGGTTTTCTTGGTCTTGAGTTTGTTCTTTCATTCGTGGAAGTCAAAGGAGAACCACAAGATTAACTGGAGTTATCTTTTGATTATTGGAATCATCGGCGGGGGTTTGGCGTTTTTGTTGTTCTTTAGTGGTTTGAAGGTCACTACCGGTGGGCGAGCGGCATTTTTGCACAAGACTCTGCCGTTTTTTGTTTTGATACTTGCTTATGTTTTCCTTAAAGAGAAGATTTCTAAGAAACAGCTATGGGCTTTGGCTTTGATGTTGGTTGGAGTGGGGGCGATTACGTTTGCGACGATTCCGATTAGTGTCTTTTGGAAAGCTCCAAGCACGGGCGATGCGCTTGTTTTGCTGGCTACGTTTTTGTGGGCTGTTGAAAATGTAGTTGCTAAGAAAGCAATGTTAAAGGGGGGGCATAATCTTGTTGTTTCTTTTGCGAGGATGTTTTTCGGGGGATTGTTCTTGTTTGGGGTCGTGCTATTTGCCGAGAAGTTCAATGAGATTTTAGATTTGACGATGAGCCAGTGGTTTAATATTTTGATTTCAACCGCGTTGTTGTTTGGTTATGTTTTGACTTATTATTGGAGCATCAGGAAGATAAGTGTGGTAAAAGCATCGACGATTTTGCTCTTGGCACCGGTGATTACACTTTTGTTGGGCGTGGTGTTTTATGGGGAACCGGCTCCGGCGTGGCAACTTGTTGGGGGTGCTTTGATCTTGGTGGGGGCGTATTTGGCCGCTGGTGTGAAGAATGAGTTTTCTAGGATATAGGAAAGAATAAAAATAGGCTTTGTTAGATTATTTTAGGAAAGAGGACAGAGCGTGGTTATTCAAAAAGCAGAAGAGGTTCAGAATAGCATTAAGGTAAAAATTGAGAGTGTTGAGCGGTTCCAGGAAGATAATTTTTTTATGAAAACTAAGCCTGAGAAGAAACTTAGTTTTAAGGCGGGGCAGTTTGTGATGATTAATATTGATGGGGTGCATAAGCCATTTTCGATTGCTTCTTTTCCTGGAGAGGATACGCTTGATTTTTTGATAAGCGTGCATCCGGATGGGGAGATAACTCCGAAGTTGGCTAAGCTGAAGCCGGGAGAGGAATTTGAGGTTGAAGGGCCGTACGGAATGTTCTTTGTGAAGGATACTCCTGCGAAGGAAATTATTTTTATTGCTGCAGGGACTGGAATCGCGCCTTTCAGGAGCATGGTGACTGATGCGTTGTTTAGGTTCCCTGATAAGAAGGTGACTTTGATTTTCGGTTTTAGGTATGATTTTTATTTTAAGGATTTCTGGAAGAAATTGCAGAAGGTGCATAAGAATCTTAGAATTTGTGCGTGCTGCACTCGTCCGCATAGAACGTGGAAGGGGTATACGGGGAGGGTGACTGAGCATTTAGGGGGTGAGATAAAAAATGCGAAAGATAAGGAAGTGTATATTTGCGGGCCGCCTCCGATGGTGAAGGACACGAGAGAACATTTGAAGGAAATTGGTTTTGCAGATAAACAAATTCGTTTGGAGAGATGGTAGAAAGATGCGGCTGATTGCTGGTGTTTATTGCATACATCTCACAAAGAAACAAGCGTGTCTAACAATTCAACTGAACAATAGGTTATTCACCCGGATTATTAATCTCAACTGATACGCTATTACCCCTGCGGCGATTCTTGTTCGCGTTGTCTGCACTAATCTTGTATGCAATCGGTCGCCGAACTGATTTGTCAGCGAACCAAACACGCTTTCGCCCCGCCCGCGCTGTCGATAACCGAGCCTATGCTCACGCATTCGATAAAGTTTCCTAGCTTTCCTTCGGTAAAATCCTTTACGCCTATTTTTGTTCGGGCAGATAATCGGCGTGTAACCTTTTTCGTACAGCACGCCGATTGTCGTGTTATCGTCGTACCATGCGTCTGCATAAACAATCCCCGAGCCTTGCGGCACAACTTCAATTACAGGCGAGGCAACGTTTTCACGACTGAAACTAATCCCAATCGGATAGACAGTTCCTTCGGCTATCCGATTGCAAACCGTCGTTTCAATTTCATCGATGTGCCATGTAGAAAACTTTGTCGAATCGACGAATGTAAAAAGTACATTCAATCTTGTTTCCAGCAGACGCCCGAGTATACGTACAAGAAACACAAGGCGTTTCTCCGTCGACAGTTTATTTTCCCAATAGGCGATAACGCTGTGATCGACTCTTTCGTTACACAAAAGTTTGCTCAGCGAAAGCTCAGCTCCGCGCAAACTTTTTCTTTCAAGTTCTTTCAGAATGACGAGTGTTATGTAAAACGCCTCGTCGTGCTTTGGCGGTCTGCCGCGCCCCCTTTTTTCTCGCGACAGCAATCGTTTCACAAGCGCAAGCACTTGCAAAAAGGGCGTTGTCCCAAATGAAACCATTTCAATTTTGAAAAATAAAAAAAGCTGAATCTCTTTTTCGTTTGAAGTTTTAATTGTCCGTTTAAGATTATACAATGCGACATGCCAGCCCAATTCTTTTTGTCTCATACTATCTTT
>JAHIWJ010000092.1 GCA_018816205.1 Nanobdellota archaeon | reverse complement strand
TTCTTCTCCTTCGTTGCAAATTCCTTCCTCCACAAAGTAACCATCTTCGCGACCAGAGGCCCATCTTTGCCATAAACTTTCATCAAGACTTCAAACTCGTCAAGATTTCCATCTAAAACAAGATCAATCAGCTCATCAGAAAGCCCTTTCTTCCTTAGTTCCTCCCGAATCGCATCCTTCAGTTTCGGCAAACTTTTCTTAAGCTCATTAATTCTATCTCGAGAAATTTTAAGCAACGGCAAATCCGTCTCCGGATACATTCTCGCCCCCCCAGGCAACGGCCTCAAAAACTTCGTCGAGCCATCCTCCAGCGCACCCCGAACCTCGTTCCTCAAATCCTTCTCCTCCTTCAAATTCCCCCACTGCCTCTCAATCTCCTTATCAACCACAGTCACAAAAAACTTCGGGTCCTGAAAACCTTTTATCTCCGCCCTCGGATGTCCTCGAATACTGATATTAATATCCTGCCTTATCGTCCCCAAACCTCGCTTAACCTTACACGCTCTCAAAATCTCACCAATTTTCAAAGCCAACTCCTTAACCTGCTCAGCGCTCCTAGCATCAGGTGCAGTCACAATCTCCACAAGAGGAATCCCAAGCCGGTCAAGCCTGTAAATGATCTTCTCTGCGTCTTCCCGAGAAATCGCTCTTGCAGCGTCCTCCTCCAAATAAACATAATCAATCCCAACTGTCCCAAAAGAAGTATCAATAAACCCATCCCGCGCAATCATCACCGTCCTCTGAAATCCCGATGTGTTAGAACCATCAAGAACTGTCTTCCTCATTATCTGCGAAGTCTGAATAATCTCACAATTTAACAAAAGAGAAATCCTAATCGCCTCATTCAACGCAGCCTCATTAATTTCCTTAGGAGGCTCTTCGTCCAGCTCAATCAAACAAGTCGTATCATCATAACCCTGATACTCGAAAGTCTTTTTCAAAGACGATTCATACAAAACCGCCGTATCAATCTCGCCCGTCTCCCCAGCAACCGAATGCAGCCTTCGCCTAACTGTAAAATGCGGTTCACCCTTTCTCAGATAACCCGGACACCTGCAAAAAAGCTTCCCAGAATCCAACTGCTGATGAATCTCAAGCCCTGCTTTAAAACCTAACTTCTTATAGTCCATATACCAACAAAAAACCTCTATTTATTAAAACTTACGAAACTTATGTCCTAAAAGAATAACCTTTATATAGCTCTTTCCACCTATATAAAAGTTAAAATGAGGTCACAAAAATTCATACTTTTAGGCTTTCTGCTTATTTTTCTCGCTGCAAATGTATCAGCTTTATCTCTATGCACTAGCGTATCAAACAGCCAATACCCTTATGACCCAATAAGCGGTGCGACAGTAAGGGTAGAACTCCTAGAAGGAAGCCATCCAACATGGACATTAATAACCAATGCCAATGGAGATACAAGCCCCTGCGCATCAACCACCTTAAGCACTGGTACTCACTACTTCAAACTTGATTCAAGTGCCACAGGATTCCAAGATTGGAACCAAAACAACGTCCCATTAACAATTAACCCAATAGAGACTACCTACCGCTTCCCACAGATAAGCCTAACCCCCGTTTCCACCACCCCCAAAGCATGCAACGATAATGCTGACAACGACGGCGACGGAAAATGCGACTTTGACGGCGCTGTAGGCTCCCCAGGTTGTGACGGCACCCCCGACCCAGGATGCACAAGCGCTGACGATAACGATGAATACAACGCCCCCGCCCCACCCTCTTCAGGAATTGTAGTAGACGTAAAAATAAAAAGCGGTCACTTATCAGTTGAATGCGATGAAGGTTATACCGAAGAAGGTCGCTGGTCCCCTGTAGGATTCCCAGATGATCCAGAAATACTCTGCGTAAAATATGTTTCCCCCCAAATCACCGGCCAAATCCAAATCTTAGAAAAAGTCTATCTTTCCCAAGCATCCGGAGATCACTGGTGCGAAATGGTCGATGGGGTAGAAGACGTTCGAGGAACCAATTTTCCCGGAGGTGGAGAAGATCCACACCCATTCGTCCTTTGTAAAAGGTACGCAACAAGAACCGACCAAGACGTCATGTCCAAACAATACGTATTCAAAGCAAGAATAAGCCAAACAGGCTGCGGAACAACACCCCCATACCAACTCCAATCCACCCAATTCTTCGATAACGACGCACATACAAACTACCTCTGCACTGGCCTAGCAAACTACCAACAAGCTCAAGGTGACTGCATCCTCTCCAATCCAAAATGGATTAACCGAGACAACAAAGAAATCGATACAATAACTGGTTGGTTCGAACCTGATCAAAATACTTACCAATGCGGAGAATTAGAACTTTACCTTCAAGTCCAAGCAACAGGATGCTACAACGACAATATAGACATTCAGGTGAATGAAGGTGACAAAACCAGCAACTTCGAAAGCTTCAACCCTTATCAGTCGTTCACAATTCCTGCCACAGTAAACAGACAGGGCGCACAAGGAGATATTGCCTATTTCCACTGGCTAGACCCATTATGGTTCGAAAAAACTGAACCCGAAGTACCACTAGACGGAGATAGATATCTTTACTTCAAGGCAAGCGTAGGAACATCCCAAGAAACAGATTGGTCAAAGAAACTAACAGTCAAAAAACCAGACAAAGCAGAATGCACCAACGACGCACAATGCGAAGTTGGCGAAATGTGCAACCAATGCAACAAATGCGTCGATTTCTCCTGCGACCCAGAAGAACCTGACTCCTGTTCAGACGGTAAATACTGCGACGATGAAGCAGACCCTCCCACCTGTGTCGAATGTTTAACAGATAGAAACTGCCAAGAAAACCCCGTATATGGCGACCTAGCTGAATACTTCAAATGCAACATGGCCTCAAAAACATGTTACTCCACCTTGGGATGCCAGTTCACTAAGTGGAGCTTCACAGACGCTAAGAACAATCAGGAAATATCCTCTGCAATGGGCTGGATAAATAATAACCGAGAAGATTACGTCTTGGGCACCAACGTAATCATAACAGGAGAAGCTTCCGGCTGCGAACCAGTCAGCGACCTAGTGTTTGTAGTGATAGAAGAAGATGACCTGATAATCTTCACGACCGAAAGCAAAGCATACACTCTCCCCGCAACAGCCGTATCTAACTCAAGATTCTTTGTCAACATTAATTCGTGGCAGCCAGACTGGTACCCCAGTTTTGAGCACTTTTTCGGTGGTCTCCTAGGTGGAAAAAATAGTTTTGAATACAGGGTCTATGCAGCATCAGCAAGTAACCTAAATAAGCCATTTGAAGTAAAATCAGAAATACTGACTGTAACTCAACCTCCTATAGCAGAGTGCCACTTCTCACAAGGCCCAGCCATTGCAGACGCAGAATGCCCTGCCGGAGAAAGATGCAGTGAAGGAAACCGATGTGTTGAACAATGCACTATAGACTCCGACTGTGAAAACGGCGCTCTTTGCGCAACCGCAGAAAAAGCAATAGACGGCGCAATCCTCGGAAGTTGCTACCAATGCTTCGCAGACACAGATTGCGCAAGTCAAACTGACGGAAAAAAATACTGCACTGATAAAAACAATGACAAGCCGTTCACTTGCGTCGCATGTCTCAAAAACAGCGACTGTCCGTCGCAAGACAACAAGCCTGGAATTTGCAGCAAGACAAACACATGCACCGCTTCATGCGACCCTGCAAATGGAAACTCTGACTGCTCTTCATTTGCCCTCTCGGCAAAAACCAGAGAAGAAATACGGGCTATCACAGACCTAACTGCAAGAGCTGCAACAAAAGGAAAAGACGTTTGCGACCAAACAGATAAAGTATGCGTACAATGCACAGACAACTACAACCCAAGAGAACCAGACAGCCACTGTCAAGGCAATTCCTGCTGCCCCGAAGGAACAGCGTGCAAGGTAGAAGGAAAGAAATGCGTTGAGTGCATCGAAGATTCCATCTGCGGCTCTGGCAGACACTGTGACACAACAACTAACAAATGCATTGGTGGAATAAACGGCGGGGCACTATTCGGAGGGGTGGGAGGAAGCCTAATAACTGAGTTGTTAGGGGCTCTTATAGGTTTCTTCGCTATGGGCCCAACAGGTGCAGGAATTGGTGCTCTGATTGGCTCATCCTTAGGAGGTTCAGGAGGGGGCACGTTGGGCGGTCTAGGAGACTTGTTCGGCGGACTTGGTGGACTTTTCGGCATAATACTCCAATTTATCTAACCCAAAAGTTACCTCTCTTAAGTACATCACATTATAAACCCACCCAATACTTTTCACAAGTTACAATTCATCACTCTGCAGGAAATCGCTATATAAACAAGCTCGTATAGAGAAATATTTTTTCCTGTCTGTCATGTATATATAAAGAAGTATGCTTTGCATTATATACAATGAAACAAAGCCTACAAATGCTGCCAGTGAGGTGCAAGGGTTGCAACACAATGTTTGACCTCTGGCCAATACTGCAAGAGCAGGAAAAAGCACTGCCTTTAGGCGACAATCACTTCGCGAAGCTGCTGAAGCAGTCTTTCTGCCCCGATTGCAGAGAGGCCGTTCTTATGGGCTTGGCCGATGAAGACCAGACCTACATCGAAGAAACAGAGCAAACGCCTGAAGAAGCAACAGACAACGAACTAGAAGTAATGCTTGAGCTGGAATAACTTTTTCTTTTCTTTTTTATTACTTTACATAAACATCAACCCATTTCTCAACTGGAAGTGAATTTCCTTCTCTGTCAAAGGCCTGCTTCATCCTAATTTTTCTTTCGCCATAAACTGCTTGATAATATTTCAATAATTCCTCAAAACTCAAAAGATGTTCGCGTCCTTCTGAACCGTCGTTAATGGGACAAGTCCTTAACCAAATCCACCCTCTCCGCTCAAGCTCTTCCAAGACCCTAGTTTCACTCATATTATTTCTTTCAATTTACCTTTTATAATTCTATCTTTTCGGCGTTGTCCCAAATGAAACCATTTCAATTTTGAAAAATAAAAAAAGCTGAATCTCTTTTTCGTTTGAAGTTTTAATTGTCCGTTTAAGATTATACAACGCGACATGCCAGCCCAATTCTTTTTGTCTCATACTATCTTT
>JAHIWJ010000091.1 GCA_018816205.1 Nanobdellota archaeon | reverse complement strand
CGAAAACTGGATTGCTGATGCCGTTGCTCTTTTCAATTTACAAGCCAGATTTCACGATAGATTTGCGAAGCAAAAGAGATACAAGCTATTAATTTACTATAGCGGACTCTTTGAAATTAAAGTCTCTCGAAGCGATTTTCAAAAAGACTTCGGCAACAGCGGACTAAAGGGAAAGGAATATCCCTGCAATCTTCACTGGATCGTAACTCCTCATGGACTTGTTAAAGAGAGTGAGGTTCCAAAGTATTGGGGATTACTCGAAGTTTCCAAGTCCAAGCGCGGATTAACGGAGGTGAAATCGCCGTTATTTGTTGAACAAAGCTGGCCTACACTGCATAGCCTTGCCGATAGCATTCTTTGGAAGAATGATTTTCGAGCAGGGGGTTTTTGGGACAGAGAGAGATCGACAAAAAAGTTTCTGGAAGAATCATGGGCAAGGCAAGAACTTAAACTTGAATTCGATAGCGGGACGTGTTTTTGAAAAAGGATATTTCATGCAAAAGAAAGACAAAACCAATTACAAAATGCTCAAAGCTATCAAGGCCAGATACGGCACGATAACGGCCTTTGCAGAAGATAGGGATGTTAGGATTCCTCCCTGCACGGTAAGTCGGTGGGTCAAAGGAAATAGTTGGCCGAAAAATGCGAGCAGGCAGAAACTCATTTTAGACAAACTCGGCATTGATACGCCGGAGAAGCTCCGTGCCGCATAACGAAAGGAAGCAACTCTTGCTCCAAGAATGGCAAGCCTTTGCAGATAGGCATCGGGGTGTCATCAGTAAACTCTTGAATCCTAAAAAGCTAAGTCAAAAGCGGAACGAAAAAACAGACTTAAGGCTTGCTGACCCGAACTTTGACATTCCAGAAATATTCAAGGCTATTGAAGAACAGATTCGATTTCTAACTGGAGATAATAGCCATCACTGGCGGGTTTCATACGATTGGTTAATAGAAAATGATTTGAACTTTGTGAAGATACTTGAGCGTAAATATTTGAGCGGCGATGACATACGCAAGATTATTGAAAAGCGGGCAAAGAAACAACAAGATTTAAAAGATGCTGAAATTAGAAAATTGAAATCAGGCCGCTATCGCAAGAATCTCTGCACAGAATGCGGGTCGGATGATATTGATAAAAGCGAAAGAGAAAACACTGTTTTTGATGGCAAGAATATAATTAAAATAACTGAAATAACCATCTATTGCCACAACTGCTCAGAAAGACGGTATTTCAAGAAAAAATAACAATCGTAAATTAAGGAGAAAAACTATGACGTTGCGTCTATCAACAAACATTTTACTGTCGAGCCTGCCACGAAACTAAACATCAAATAGCTCAACTGGTATTAAGAAATGATCTTGAAAACCAAAATCAAGCGCGAGGTTCCGTGGAGACAGTGGGACGTAAAGCGTCTGATAATCGAAGTTAGCCCGCCAGACCTAATCACCGTGCGGGAGAAAAACAAGCGCGAGGGTAAGAGTATAACCGCCACGGCACTCTATGAGATGCTGTGCCTGCAAGACGCGGGGAAAGGATAATTCCATGACACCCAAACAAATGTACGACGAAATCATTAGCGTTGTCCAGCCCGGTGATGTTATCAACTTCGACTCACGCGGCAAAACGTTCTATATGCGCTGGGTGTTCCGGCAAATCCGCAAAGCACAAAAAAAGATGGGCTTCAAGCGGTATGAGGATATTCACTCAGTATTGGTACTTAAGGTTTTAGATGATGTGGCGATAGTCCTATCCGCTACCGTGCCAGAGGTCGTTATCGAGCCATTAGGGATCAGCAAGCGCACGAGAACGGTCACTGTGAGCCGTTTAAAAGGCTCTGGTGAGGGTTTCTCGCAAGAATGGATAGAAACTATGCGCGAGGCTGCAAAAGGCCTTGTAGGACGCGGCTATGACTTTCTGGACATGTTGGCTATCAAGCTCCGGCTCCAAAAATGGCCTCGCTGGATCACTGGCTTGCTTGACTTAGGAAAGAAGCGGGTTGTTTGCAGTGGGGCTGTGCAGTATTGCTTGGGCTGGGCATGGGTTCATCAAGAATGGCATAGTGCGGTGAACAAAATTAAAAGACCACTTAATGGCCTTGCCCCCAAGAAAGCCACGCCTGCCCATTTTGTCAATGATGAAACGTTCGAGATTGTCCATGAACTGGTTATAGAGAAAGGTGGTCGCTGATGCACGATATTAGAAGAGCCTATCCTCAATCAAGATGTCTCTATTGCGGCGATACCGGAGAAGTTGAAATTCATCTACCAATTATAGTTGGGCCATTCAAAAATCCAGAGACAGGAAGAGGCAGAAGATTCAAAATTAAATGTCCGGGGCCAGTTCATCAGAAGCAAGACGAAATCGAATCTTCCGTACAGGCCATGCGGGAGTTAAGGCATTTTTCAGATCAATTATAGGCAAAACCCTTGCCGATGTCATTAACGCTGTCCAAGAGGCTCCCGATGATGCTTGACCTGATCGCCATGCAAGAAGAGGCTGAGGCTGCTATCAAAGAACTTTATCCT
>JAHIWJ010000090.1 GCA_018816205.1 Nanobdellota archaeon | reverse complement strand
GCGGTTGCTGCTGTTGAAAATCTTGATTTGTTTTATCTGCCGATTCCAATTATGCAGCTGAGTTTACATTCTGCAAAGTATAACAGAGCCACTTCGCAGCTTGAGTTGACTTATCATAGCGAGTCGAACATTCCTGTATTTTTCAAGGGAACGATTACGCCTACTTCTGGTGGGGAAGAAGGGACGAGAATCGGTGATGTTGATCCAATTTTCATAGCTCCGAATGATTATAAAACTGTTTCTTACCCGGATGTTGAGTTTAACGGGGAAAGCCTGACTTTGGATGTTTTCACTTTGTATGGAGATACGTCTTCTTCACTTGAGAAGATTTTGGAGGCAAGAGTTGATGCTGAGATTGTTAACATCCTTGATAGGTGCGATATTGAAATAGACAGTGTTAAGTTTAGCAAACCGAGGCAGCAGTTTCTTGTTAAGGTTAAGAACATCGGCGATATTGACTGCTGGGTTGACATTGAACTTAGCGCGGTTTTGATTGACGGTATCCCGACGACGTTGGGTTCTGACGGGTCTGTGCAGATAAAAGCAGGGAAGAGTAAAAATGTTGTGATAGACCAGGAGATGAGCGATGCCGATTTGGATGCGAATCCGTTTGTTGATGTTATTGTTTATTATGGCGAGCGAGAGGATAGTCTTGTAAAAGTCCAGAGGGGAAGATTTGAGTTAAAGATTGAGACGATCTCGTTTGTGACTATTGGGCTTATTGCGTTGATAGTTGTTATTGTGGCGGCGTTCTTTATTTTGTTCTTCTTGTGGAGAAGACGGAAGAAGGAAGAAGGGTGGTAATTCCAAGCTTTTCTTTGTCTGGAGGATAAGTTTATTGCCTTGATTTTATAAATTCTTTCAATAGAGTCACGACTTCGTCTCTCTTGTTCGGAATGAAGGATATTGAGCCGGCGTTTTTATGGCCGCCGCCTTCGACGAAAGCGTGAGGGGATTTTTCGTTTAGGAATTTAATTAGTTCGTGGACTGAGAATTTTGCTTCGTCGGTTGCTCTTAGCGTGAGGGCTGTGGCCATTATTCCGGCGGACACGAGGTTGGTTGTTCCTTTTTCTTTTAGATAATCGTGAATCATGCCGACGCACATTCCGGGTTTTGGATAAAAGCCGAAGCCGGGGAAGGTGCTGTCGATGTCGATTGTTTGTAATGTTGTTGCGCCAACTTTTTCTGTTTTGGCGTTTGCTTTTGAAATTTCCAGGCCCTTGCTTTCTAGTTGGTGAATGTATGGGGCCATTAGAGAAACGAGTTCTTTTTGTTTTTCTCTTGGTTCACCGAATAGGACTTCGATATATTCGCGGGCTTCCATGAATCTTATTCTTGAGGAGACAAAATCTATAACTGTGGAGATGTCGTTGAGGAGTTGTTTAGAGTACCCTTCTTTTTTTGCGATTTCCAAGTAGTCTTCTACGATTCCTGGATTCGCGATGTCGATTCTATCCGCCAGGCCGGCCATTGCAGGAATTTGCGAGATATTTTTTACATCTGAATTTATGAATCGTGCAAGTTCGGTGCAGAGCATCCCCGCGGAAATTGCTGCTCCGTCTTCTCCTACTAAAAATGGGTTGATGTGGGCTAAAACCTCTTTGGAGATTACGTCTTCGTCAGAATAGTGGTGGTCTACAACTATGAATTTCATGCCGAGAGTTTTTCCGTGTTTTATGGCTAGGAGGTCTTCTGGTGAGGAGCCGTTGTCTGCGATTATTACTAACGGCATTTTGTTTGAGAATTTTGCTACGTTTCTTAGGGACTGAGCAGAGTCACGGATTGCGTCGCTGATCTCGTAGTATGGTGCAGCGCATGGAGCTCGGAGGAAAAATTCCCAGCTCGCTTTTTCAGAAGATTGTTCTTGTTCAATTAATGGGAGAATTGCTCTTTCTAAACTGAATCCTGAACTGTAGCCGTCGGTGTCGTTATGGTGACGGACAATTATTGGGCGCTGTTGAATAACTGCTAACCTGATTTGTTCTGCTGCTTCAATGAATCTGCTTTTTAGTTTGTCCAAGATTTTGCTTTTTACCAAAAATTCTGCCGGCTGGACTTTTGCTCTTTCTTTTTGCAGGGCAAGGATTTTTTTTAAGTAGACATTGTGTTCTTCGGGGTTTAGTTTTTCTATTTTTTTAATTTCGCCTTCGATTTCGCCGTTATATTCTCCGATTTGAACGATTGCTTTTATTGTGTCGCCCTCGTTTATCTCCGGGTGGGAGCGCTCGCCTGGGCCTTCGAAACCTTTAAGGCCGAGTGTGCCGGTTCCGTCTGAGATTACAAAAATGGTTGGGCCGCCTGTTTGGATTATTCGTTCTACTAAGCCGGTGACTGAGAAAGTTTTCCCGTCGTGCCATTGGGATATTGCTTTAAGTTCTATGTCTTCTGCTTTTTTGAACGGTTTTTTATTGTTAAATTTTTGGTTCTTTTTGTTTTTCATTTTTTTGAATGGGATTGGTTGTTTTTAAATCTACGCTGTTCTCTGTTTTTTTTGGAGGGGCTTCGTTTATTTTTTCGTTTATGTTTTTTTCTATTAAGAGGAGAGCGTCTCTGACTCGGTAGAAGTCTTTTTTGTCGAAGGTGGCTTCGAACATTTTTATTTTGTGAGGTATTGAGAGCAAAGCGAGTTCTTCGCTTTTTGTATTTTTTCCTTTTCTTCTTGCATATGCGGCGTTGTTTTTGATTCTTTCATATTCTAGTTTCAGGCTGTTTACGGTTTCAGCTTTGAGGAGATTTGTCACGTCGTTTGGGGATTTTGACTTTTTGATGATTGCGCCGAACTTGCTGCCTTCTAGGCTTTCAAAATAATGGTTAAGGATTGTTTTTATCTGGTTGTCTGATAGTTTTTTTACGATTTCCATAAGTTTTTCTGCGTTTTTTGAATTTAGAAGACTTTCTATCTCTTCATAGAGTTCTTTGCTTTTACCAGCCCATTCTCCTTTTTTATTATCGTTTGTTTTTTCAGACTGGTTGTTTGAGGTGGTCTTTTTTGATCTGAGGATTTTTTTTGCTGATTTTGTCTTTTTAGGAGTTTCTTTTTTTTCATTTGCAGAGGTGTTTGGTTGCGCTTCTTTTTTTGTTGAGTCATTACTCGGCGTTGAATTTTCTGCTTTAGTGTAGCTCTCGGAGATTTTTTGTTTTGTCCAGGCTCTTAGAATTTTTTCTATGTCTTCTTTGCTATTTGCTTTTCTTATTTGCGATATAAGCTGCTCGTCAAGAAGTATTTTTTCGTAGAGTTTTCCTTCCTCGTTTGATGAATTGAGGATTTTGTCAAGCTGCTCAGAACTTTTGATGATTGATTCGATGTCTGCTATTAGGACAGATTTTTCGCGGTCGATTTTTCCAGGGATTACGTCTACGGCTAGGCCGTCCCCGAAAAGGCCTTTGAGGTTATATTTTCTTTTTTTTATTACAAAATAAATTATTAATACTACAAGGACGAGGGCTATTATTACGAGGAGACTATTCAATTTTTTCCTCCATCTTTTTTTGTTGCACGTCAGGTTTGTGAGGGTCAGGGAATTTTTCTTTTTTTTGGTTAATGGGTTCGCCTTTCTTGATTTTTTCTTTTAGCTCTTGCTCTTGTTTTTTTCTTTCTTCTTTTTCTTTTTCGAGAATCTCTTTTTCCTTGGTCTCTTTTAACAGCTCTTCTTCTTTTGGTTTTATTTTTTCTTCAATGGCAGAAATGATTTTTTTTATTTTGTAGAAATCGTCTTTGTTTCCTGTTGCTTTGAATATTTTTATTTTTAGCGGGGCTGTCAAGAGTTTGACCATTTCGACGTAAGTGTCCTTGCCTTTTTTTGTTAGAGCGGACATCCTTGATTTTAAGTCTTGGATTTCGTTTTCTACGGAACGGACGATTTCATCTCGGACGTTATCTCTTAGCTTATGCTGATTTTCTGAGTTTCTTATTAAGAGATCGATTCTTTTGTCTTTTGTGGGAGAGATTTCTGATTTTTTGTAATGTTCAAGAAAAGTCCTGATTTCTTTGTCTTTTAGGATGTTTAAGGTGTGAAATAGTTCTTCAATGTGGGCGAAGTCTAACAGGGCTTCTATTTTTTCGTCTGTCGAGGAGGGTTTGTATGGCTCTTTTTTTGGCTTTTCAGGTTCCTTTGCTTTTTGTTCCATTATTTAGTTTTCTCCTTTTTCCTTGGTTCTTCTTTTTTCTTTTCTGGTTGAGGTTTTTCTCCGCTTTTTTCGTTTGTTTTTTCTGGAGCTGGTTTTTCTTCTTTAGATTCTTTTTTGTCTTTTGTTTTTTCTTGTTTGGCTTCCTTTTCTGCTTTTTCTTTGTTTTCTTCGCCCTCTTTCTCAAAATCCTTTCTTCCGGCCTGCGCTTGTTTTAGTGAGGCTTCGATTTCTGCGGCTTCGACCAATTCGATTTCACGTTTCGGTGCTTTCTTGCCTAATTTTTCCCATTCTTTCTCTACTCGAGGCTGGAGGCTTTCGAGGTAGATGTTTACGACGGTGAAGTTGCCGGTCATGAGTTTGTCTTTGACGAGTTTGAGTTCCATCTTCAGGTCGAAGGTGTCGATTTTTTCTTTTTCGAGTTGGGTGATTTGGAATTCTATGTCTTCTACGATGTCGCCGTATTTGTTGTATTCTGCTAGGACTTCGTCGGAAAGTCTTCTTGTGGAGTGAAGGATTGGGCGGAATTGGATGAAGTAGGGTTTGCCTCGGTTGTATTTTGGATTGATGAACATACCGACGCCGACGGATGCTTTGATTAAAGATTGGAGGAATTCTTCACCGTATTTTGTTTTTAGTCGATTTAGGTCTGCTTCGTCTCGAGTTCTCATTTGCACTTCAGTGTTGATGTTTGCTTTGATTTCTCCTACGAAGTCGGACAATACCTGCGAGACCAGCAGGACGCCGTAGCCCCATTTTCTGAATTCTCGGCAGGCTCTTTCTATTTGGAGAAATCCTTTTCCGGAGCCGCCGAATTTTGGAAGTAGTCTGTGGACTTCGTCGAATACAATAAGAAGCCTGAGTTGAGGATATTCTTTTGGGTCGGAGTGGAATATGTTTGCGATGACGCTCGCGACGAATGTGTCTATTTGCGGCGGAGTTAGTTTGTTCATCGTGAAGATTTGTATCCGGCCTGGATTCATGTATTTTTCGACGTCGATTTTTTGTCTTTCGTTGATTATTTGTCTGACATTTCCCGGGAAGGGTCTTGCGTCCTTTGGCTGGAGGCCGAATTTCGGATAGACTGACAGCATTTTTTTGTCTTCGTTTTTTCGCAGCATGCCGGACCATTGTGCAGTC
>JAHIWJ010000089.1 GCA_018816205.1 Nanobdellota archaeon | reverse complement strand
TAGAACCTGCTTTGGGGTTAATCTTTCGAGAGGTAATAGTGCATCGCTTCCCTGATTGGTTATTTTTTTAGGGCTTAACATTAAATTAGAGAATCCTGCAATGACAAGATAAATAACAACGGCGAGAATGATTATTCCAATGATAGCACCTTTTTTCATTGTTTAGAATAGAAAGGGGAATATATAAAATTATCTGGCGGGAGGTTTAATCAGTCCGACTTTTCTCAGGTATTCTCTAGCGTTTTTCTTGAATTCTGCGCCTATGCCAAAAGTGTTTTGAAAGAGAGAGCGACTGCTTTGTAGCTGTGATTCGATTAAAACTTTTTGTTGTTCGAAAAGAGAGTTATCCCGCCTCATTTTTTCTGCGTATAATCTCACGTAATCTAAATCAGTCAGAAGTTTTTTCATTAGTTTAGCAAGATTATACGTTAATTAAGTTTTGCTAAAGATTTTGTTTATTCAGAAACTGGACAAAGAAAATATCAAACCGCCACCCCGAACCGACTTGGAAGAGATTTCTCTTGAAGATTAATTTTTGTTTGCAATTGCTTCTGTGAGATTGACGATTGCTTCCTTGATTTCGTCTAAAACTGAGCAGATTTCATCGAGTTTGTCTTGAATTGTTGCAGATTCTTCTTCCATCGGGAATAAAATGAAGAGGGGTTTTTAAGGGTTTTGTTGGGAAAGATTTAAATCTTCTTAACGAAGGTACCTAGAAATGGCAACTTGTTTTAGTCTTTCTTTTTTGACTTTCTGGATTTTCTTTAATGTCCTCTTTCTTAGATTAAATGAATTGGACCATTTCACGTAAGCCTGCCAGCCCAGATAACTTTCCATTAGTCCCAAATAAGAAATTTCGTTATTTTTCGTCCCAGCTATTTTCTTTTGCATTTTTATTATGTTTCTCTTTCGGACTAATATGTGGTGATAGAAATTCCTGAAGCCTACAAAATCTATCCCCCTCGAAAGTGGAATGACATGAGATTTTTGAGGATGCAACTCTAGTCCTAACTTTTCTCTTAAAAACCTGTCAATCTGCTCTTTCCACATTTCTAATATCTCTCTCGAATTATGCAGAAAAACAAAATCGTCGACATACCTAATGTAATATTTAACTCTCAGAACATGCTTAACAAAGTAATCCAATTCGTTTAGATAGACGTTGGCAAAGAACTGGCTTGTGAGATTGCCGAGAGGCATTCCTTTCTTGACTTCTGCTCGCGACCACGTGCGAGTTTGTGTATGATAGTTCGCGTCACGTGGTCGCTCGCCCCTCCCCCAACTGGCTGCGTTGTTGTCAAGTATTTGTCGAATAAGCCAAACAACATTTTCATCTTTGATTTTATTAGAGAGTATACCAGCTAGAACATGGTTATCAACTTCCTGAAAATAATGCTTTATATCCGCTTTCAGGCAATAACCAACAATATAATTCCTATCTTGAAATGTATTTTTTGCGATTAATCCGTTCTTAGAAACTTTCCTTACAAATTCTCTAAGTCTTTTTAATCCGAAGAGATTTCCTTTGCCAATTCTGTTTGCGCAAGAGTCATGAATGAAGGTTTTATCGAAAATCGGCTCTATGATATTGCAAACAGCATGATGAATTATTCTGTCTCGAAATTGACTTAGATATTACTCTTGTCTTAGGGTCTCTCAATACGAAAGTAACTAATTCTTTTGGTTTATAACTTTTATATTTTAATTCGTAATGCAAAGCCATTAAGTTGCAAAATAATTCTTCTTCAAAATTTATAACATAATCTTTTTTTGTCTTACCCTTTCGGGCTTTTTTCCATGCGAGAATCAGGTTTTCAAGAGAAATAATTTTGGCGTATAAGTTATTATAAGTTTTCATTATAAACCCTAGCTGGCTGAGCCATTCGACAGTTCTCGTTGAAGTTGTCCAAGTTGTCGTTCCAGTTGGCATTCCAATTGCCGTTCCTGTTGCGGTACAACCTGCGAACCATATAGCTGATTAATCAAATTTTCACCACCCTTTCATTATTCAGCTCAATCCCGAAGGTATTTCATAGTTTACTAAATGTTGGGGTTGTATTTTATGGCCCAGTGAAGAGCACTATTAACCAGCGTGTGGCCCAGCCATTATTGGTGGCTAGGAGAGATATGAGGAGATATTAGTTTTTAAATTATGCCTTAAGAACTTTTTCAGCAGAAGCTACGCATTCCCTTTCTTGTTCCCTTAGAGATTGCATTTGCTGTTCTAACTTTCTTCTTTGGGCATTGTAGTTCTGCTCAATTTGTGAAGAAACTAACTCCCTTAAATTTTTTTCGCTGCCTACGGCAGAAACTCTTCCCACCCGACAGTACTCGCCGAAGCCGTCCAAGTCGACGTACCAGCCGGCATCCCAATCGCCGAGCCTGCCGCGGCACAACCTGCGAACCCCAGAATCACCGGTAATGAATCTTTTAAGAGTATCTGTTGCGTCTGTTCCTGTAATTAAGCCATCCTCTGAAACAATAACTGGAGTGAATCCATATCTTTCTCCGCCTATGTTTAAGTCAAGTGATGTGAAAGAAGCTAAAATGGGAAGAGCATAACCTTTTTGCCTTGCAGTTTCTGTTAAAGCTTGTGCGATTTCCTTATCTGGGTTTCCACCATTATAAACGACTATCCCGAAATCCATCAATTCTCCCTTGGGCAATAAACCTGCATCATGAAGAGATAATCCTTCTGAAATTGTTGGGAACCAGACTTTTCCCCCAGTCTGTTTCATTAGCGCTCTGTTTGCAACTATTCCCTTTAATGTGCTCATGTTATAGAGAACTCCTTCATTAGTGGCCCCTAAACCACCATTTATTGTTATTTGCCCTGCAACATCTCTACCCTCATCTGGGGTGATTGGTCTTGAATATGTGAACAATCCTGTGGCAGGGTCTCTACTAAATACGTAAAGCTTTGTGTTTGCTATTCTTTGATTTATTGTTTTTGCCATAAGATTTTTAGTAAGATAAAAGCTATTTAAACTTTTCTGTACTGTTACTATCTGGTAGTTAATACAACTGGATTTGACAATTTAATCAAACATTTTTCTGTTATTTTGATATTAAACTACCCTCGCCATACTTTGATTTGTTTTTACTCTTGTTTTCCCTTATATGTGCGGAAGGTTTAAAAACCTTCTTTCATCTTTTCAGGTAAGATTAATCGGAAGAAGTGTTCGGAGATTATTTACTTCATGTTCACGCCCGCTTCAAGGGCACTGAAAAAACTTCTTTCTAAATCTGTTGAATGGGC
>JAHIWJ010000088.1 GCA_018816205.1 Nanobdellota archaeon | reverse complement strand
CTTCTTTGTGTGGTTAATAGACGAAGTTCTTAGACTGCTTTTTGGTAAGAATAATTCAGATTAAATTTTTTATTAAAATCGACACCCGTTTATTTTACAATGTAGGAGATTAGTAAGACTTAAAATCCCCGATTTTCTAGCGTAGTTATGATAAACGTTGATGAAAGCCAGGAACTTTTGCATAGGGCGATGAGTCTTAGAGAGAAATCTGAAGAAATTGAGAAGCAGCTGCAGTTTGTGAGTGAGCAGATTAGTGAGTTGAACAGATTTGCAGAGAATCTGGATGTTCTTATGAAGAATCCTGAGAAGGAGATGTTGGCGGGCATTGGAAGGGGGGTGCATATGAAAGTTTCACGCGCAGAGGAAGAGAAACTTTTTGTTGAGGTCGGGGCGGGAGTTGTTGTCCGAAAGACGCCTAAAGAAGCGAAGGAAATTGTTGAGAGCCAGGTTAAGAAGTTTAATGAGGCCAAGGTTCAGTTGACTGGGCAGCTGCATGAACACGCTGAAGAGTTCAGAAAAATGCTGCAGGAAGTTGAGGGTATTAAGGGAGAATAGTGTAAGTTTTTTATTCTGGGGTTAGTGAAAAATAGAGGATTGGGCAGTTTAAAATTCCAGAAAGAGAAGTTTTTTATATTTCAGAGACTTTATTTTTTGATGAAAAGAGGTAAGCATGGCTAGTGAGAAATTTATTCAGGATATTGCGAATGTTTTGAGGAGAGACGTAGCCGAAATGACGACGGCAGCGGGAAGCGGTCATCCTTCGTCGTGCTTTTCCTGTGCTGAGATAGTTGCGACTTTGTTTTTTCATGAAATGAAGTACGATGTTAAGGATTCGGAAAATCCTGATAATGACGAGTTTATTTTGAGCAAGGGGCATGCTGCTCCGATTTATTATTCTGCTTTATTTAGGGCGGGGTGCATAAAAGAGGACTTGGAGGGACTGAGAAAGTTGTATAGCAATTTAGAGGGTCATCCTACGCCAAGATCTTTGAGGTGGGTTAAGGTTGCGACTGGTTCGCTGGGGCAGGGTGCATCGGTTGGAATCGGAATGTCCTTGGCGGGAAGACTGCAGGGAAGAAAATACAGAACTTATGTTTTGATGGGCGACAGTGAAATGGCTGAAGGTTCGGTTTATGAATCACTGCAATTAGCACCATATTATAATTTAGAAAATTTGTGTTTAGTCATTGATGCAAATAGGCTTGGACAAAGAGGAGAGACAATGGTCGGGCATGAGCTGAAACGTTTTGCTGAAGGCATTAGTTCTTTCAGGTGGCATACGATTATAGTTGATGGGCACGATGTTTCTGCGTTACAAAAAGCTTTTGAAGAGGCGCGGGAAGCTGGGATGCCCACCGCGATTATTGCTAAGACTTTCAAAGGGAAAGGTGTGAGCTTCATGGAGAATGAAGAAGGGTGGCACGGGCGCGCGATGAATCCGGGGGAATTGAAAATTGCTTTGAAAGAAATTCCGAACGTGAAGATGCCTAAGATTAAAATTGAGAAACCAAAAGAGGTTGAGGTTATGCAACCTAAGAAAAAGAAAATTGAAGTCAGCCCTTATGAGCTTGGTGTAGAAGTTGCGACGAGGATGGCGTATGGGAAAGCTTTGAGAAATTTAGCAGTTGCTAATCCTGGCGTGATTGTAGTTGACGCGGAAGTCTCAAACTCCACGCACGCGGAGGAAGTGAAGAAAGTCCGGCCCGGACAATTTGTTGAGGCATTTATTGCAGAGCAGGACATGGTAGGGGTCTGCCTTGGGCTAAGCAAAAAGGGGTATAAAGTTTTTGGCTCGACGTTTGCGGCGTTTTTGTCGCGCGCCCATGACCAAATAAGAATGAGCGCGTTGTCGAATGGTGATTTTACACTTTGCGGTTCGCATGCAGGTGTTTCAATAGGAGAAGATGGTGCGTCGCAGATGGGCTTGGAGGATATTGCAATGTTCAGGGCATTACCCAATTCAATAATTTTTTATCCAAGCGATGGAATTTCGACGGAAAAGCTGACCTATCTTGCTGCGCAGACTAATGGGCTAAAGTATATTAGAACGACGCGGGGCAAGACGCCGGGAATTTATTCTCAGAAGGAAGAATTTAAAATTGGAGGTTTTAAGGTTTTACGACAGAGTGTGAAAGATCGGGCGGTTTTGGTGGGGGCGGGAATTACCCTGCATGAATGTCTGAAGGCTTATGAATCTTTGAAGAAAAAGAAGATTGATTCTGCAGTGGTAGATTTATATTGCGTGAAGCCATTTGATTCGGCGAGTTTCATTAAACTTGTAAAAAAACATGGGGGTCGAATCGTGGTATGCGAAGATCATTATGAAGAAGGGGGAATTGGGGAGATGCTGGCTGAAGAATTGGAAAACTCAAAGATTAAAATAAAACATTTATTCGTGGGCGAGATTCCGCATTCGGGGAAGCCGGAAGAGTTACTAAAGAAGTATGAAATTGATGCGGCGGCGATTGCCAGAGGAGCTAAGAAGCTGATTATGGCCAACTAGGTTCAGGACTTGTCTAATTGAGTAACGTCTGGAAGATCTTCCGGGGCTATGGGTTCATCATACCTTGAGACAATGTCCCTTAGATGTCTGCCATCACGAGTTCTCTCATCATCAAGCAAGCTTGGGTCTCCCAGGGCAGCTAGCCAATAACCCATTTCAAGCCTTCTGTGTATATCCCCAAAATATATCTCGTCATCTTCTGCCATTGCGGGAGTTTTAATTTTCACTGTCTTATAAACGTTGCTACAATAACATTTAAAAAACTGCGCCTTCTACTAGGGAGATGAAAAAGAGAATGATGCTGTTTATTTTGGTGGGAATTTTCCTGCTTGAAGTTAGTTTTGTAAGGGCTGTTCCTTCGAATGACTGCATGCCTACTGTTGAATTGATAAATCAGGACCCTTATCCTGCGAATCCTGGTGAATATGTCAAAACGGTTTTTGAAATTGGCGGATTAAGTAATCCTGATTGTAAGTCAGTTTCGTTTGAAATTAAGGAAGACTTTCCTTTTTCGTTAAATCCTGGAGCTACAAGAAAGTTTACATTTTCTGGCAACGCTTATGTGAAGGACTATAGCACTACTGCGCTTGCTCCTTATGAGCTTCGAGTTGATAAAGACGCTATTGATGGAAATAATAAAATAGAAGCTCTTGTGACATATATTGATTCTAACGGGAATACAATGTCCTTGATAAAGGAGTTTGAAATAAATGTTAATGGTGTGAAGGTCGATTTCAGCATATCAATTAAGGATTTTGATTCTACAACTAACACGTAGACTTTTGAGATCTTGAATATTGGAGAAGACAATGTTGTTGGGCTGACAGCAGATATTCCGAAACAAGACAATGTAATTGTCAAGGGGACAAATAGAGAGATTATCGGCGAGTTGGATGCAAATGACGACACTACTTTCAATTATGAGGCACTCCCTAAAGACGGTGAGATTGCACTTGAGCTTTCTTACACTGATACAATAAATGAGAGAAGACATATGGAGAAAAAAGTTTATTATGATTCTTCGTATTTTACTGATAGAAAAGCTAGCGAGGTTCAGCCGAAGTCGATTTATTATTATTTATTCTGGGGCTTGTTGGTTATAATCGTGATTCGATGGGTTTGGGTTTGGAGAAGGAATAAGAAGAAGAAAGAGAAGGAAAGGCGGGAGAGCGAGAGGAAACGATAACTATTTAATTTGAATTTTTTATCTTTGGGGATGGAACTTAGTTTAAGAGAGCTTAATATTTCTGACTTAGATGAGTTTGTTGAAATATTTAACGAGAAAGATGTTGCTGAGCAGCTGATCGGGTTTAAGTTTCCGCTATCGATTGATGAAGCAAAAGATAAACTTCAAGAAATTATTGATCTTAATAGGAAAGGAGATTATTATGAATTTGCGATAATTGCTAATCGAAAATTTGTTGGTACTGTATGTTTAGAGAAACCAACAGAAGATAAAAAAACGTTTACTTTGGGCTATGCCATTGGAAAAAAGTATTGGAACAGAGGCATAGCATCAATGGCTGTTGAAAAGATCTTGAATTTTGGATTTAATGGGTTGAAGCTAGAAAAGATTGTAGCGGATAATGATGATGATAATCCTGCTTCGGCAAGAGTTTTAGAAAAGAATGGGTTTAAGTTTGTAAAGAAAGTCAAAAAAAAGAAAAACAATGTTTTATTCTGGGAAAAAGTTAATCCGGAGTTTGAATAATCCTGAAAAGTTTACTCATACCTCAACGCTTCAACGGGTTTTATCTTTGTGGCTTGCCAGGCGGGCCAGGCGCCTGAGACCGCGCCGGTTAGGGTTGCGAATGCTACGCAACCTGCGAAGAGAACTATTGAGAAGTGCGGGGAGAGGAAGCCCCAGCCGAGACTTTTGAGAATGACGCCAGCGGTATAACTTACGAGCCAGCCTAAAAGAATTCCTAAAACGCCGGCAACAAAGCCGAGGAAAGCTGATTCGAATAGGAAGATTTTGAAGATCTCTGAATTTGTGGCTCCGACAGATTTCATGATTCCAATTTCCTTGATTCTTTCTAAGACGGATGTGACCATTGTGTTGGCGGTGTTGACTGCAGAGACAATTATTGAAATGAAGGCGATTAAGACGACGAATGCAATTATGACGCTCAGAGCGGTTTGGAACGATGCGATTAAGTCTTCGAAGGATTGAACATAGAAATCCTCCTGACCCACCTTGAGGTTTCTTTCTTTTCTCAGGTTTTTTTCTATTCGAGTTATTGTTTCTTTAATGTCGTTTATGTCGACGCGGGCGACAATCATTCCGTAGGATATGTTGTCTTTCCCGTAAATATCTTCGGCGAATGCGTTGGTTATATAAATCTGAGAGTCATCTTGGGGATTGCCGACCGCCCCCAGAAAGCCTATGATTTTTAGGTTTCTTCCGTCTATGTCTATCCTGTCACCTAAGACATATGGCTCTTTGAATATCTTGTCGGACAATAGGTAATTGTATCCAAGCATTACGCTGTTCTTTTCGCCCGGCCGGAGGAATCTGCCTTCTTCGACATTTATGTCATATAGCTGCATGATTATGGGGCTGCTAGGGTCGTAGCTTATCATGAAAGTATAAACGAGCTTGTCTTTCTGAGTTACCTGGACTGCCTTCAGATACGCACCAGAGGCTTCGTAAACGCCGGCGGTCTTTTCTATAGCATTGATATCTTTGTCTGTGAGTTTGAATGTTGTGTCAAGTCCAGGAGCAGTTATGCCTTTAGATTGTATTACCACCTTGTCGACGGATGAGCCTGTTGTGAAAGAGTTTGTGTAGTCGTAAAGCCCCCAGCCGAAACTTACGAAAATGAAAATTGTCGTGATGCCTACGAAAATAGACAAAATTGTAAGAAAACTTCTACCTCTGCTCTTCCAGAGATTTTTTAGCGAGTAGTTTATTAGTTCAAGGCTTATCATTTTAACTCCTTAGCGCGTCTACTGGATGCTGATTTGCTGCGCGTAATGCGGGAACGATGCCGGCGATGGCTCCGAGAACGAAGCTACCGATTATTGGGCCAATTATTAAATAAAGAGGAATTTGGGGCGGTATCGATGATCCTATGAAACTGGCTATTCCGATTGTGCCAAAATATCCTGCTGTGACCCCTACTAAGACGCCGAGAGTGCCACCAGCTACGCCAAGTAAACCTGACTCTATCAGGAAGATTAGGAAAATATGGGAGTTCCTTGCGCCGACGGCTTTCATGATTCCGATGTCTTTCCTTCTTTCATAGACCGAAGTTGTCATGGTGTTGATGATTCCGATTGTGCCAACAAATATAGAAATGAACGCAATTAGAGAGATGAATATTTTTACGCCGTTGAGGATGCTGTTGACTTGCGCGAGCGAAGCTTGAGGAGTTGAGACTTCAAAGTCTTCTTCACCCTCCTTAACGCCTCTCCTTTTTCTAAGCAATTTTTCTATATCTTCCTTGGCAAGGTCCATCTTGTTTTTGTCCTTTACTTCGACTGCGATGATGTCGACTTCGTCGCCATAACCAAGAAGGTCTTTCATGGGTTTATCATTCATCAAGACAATGTTGTCGAAGATGAAACTGCCTTTCTTTTTCATTATGCCCGCGACCTCGAAGCTTTTGTCATTCACCAAGACTTTATCGCCTGGCACGACCGCCTTGTCTAAACCAACTTTGTCTACGTAGAAATTGTAGCCGAGAACGACTTGGCTTGTGTCTCCGTCTCTGAGGAGTCTGCCTGCTTCTGCTTCTGCTTCGATTGAATCATAAACAAATTGTCTGTCCTTGCCATCTGGAACATTGGTTGCATAACCAAAAACGGTTTTTTTATTGAATTCTAATTTTCCTGAACGGACGTTTCTCCTAATTGCTCTTTCTACCAGACTGAGCTTGCCGATTGCTTCAACATCACTTACCATAAGAGGTTTTACTGCGCCGGAACCGGGCGGGCCGTAGCCGTTTAGTCCGCCAGCTTGAACCGAGATTACTTGTGTTGAACTGATTCCGAATTGGGCGTTTATTGCTGCTGAAAGACCGTTGCCTAAAGATATCAAAGACACAACTGCAGCGATGCCTATGAAGATTCCTAGAACTGTCAGCCAGGAACGCAGGCCTCTTTTTTTTACATTTTTGAATGCTAATCTCAAATAATCAATGAGCATGGAAAATAGAAAGAATTGGTGCTTTTAGGTTTTTGCTTTATGGTGTTTATTGTGATTAGAGTTTGTTCCAGACTGCTTGGATAATTTGATTCTTCAAACCTTTGCGCAACTTGTAGGTGTTTGCCCATTTTGCATGAGCTTGCCAACCCTGGCAACTTTCAACTAATGCATAAAAATCAAGACCTCCTTCTTCAAAAAGTTTTATTTTTTGCCGCATGTTCCGAATATTTCTTTTTCTTAATAGTTTGTAATGGGTGAAGTTTTTGAAGCCAACGAAGTCAATGCCCCGCGATAGGGGAATGATTCTGGATTTTTGCGGGTGAAGGTTTAGTCTTAGATTGTTTCTTAGAAAAAAATCAAGGTGATTATAGCATTCTAGCACCAAAAAAGCTTATAATTAAGTAAAACTACGACGAGAGTAATGAAAAAGATATTGTCAGACAGATATTTTCTAGGCAGAAAGTGTGTTTAT
>JAHIWJ010000087.1 GCA_018816205.1 Nanobdellota archaeon | reverse complement strand
TGTTGGGACTGATAAGAAAAGTGGCAAGAAGTTTTACCTGACGACAAGTTTACTGTATCACAGAAACCAAAGTTTTAAATATGCCTGTCAATCATCAGATTCATGAGAAAAAAACTATTTTCAGTTTTAACAGGCATCATGCTATCAGCTTTAGCAAAAGCTCAACAACCCGCCCAACCGACATGGTATAATCGTCCTGAAACCAGCCGAGACGTTGTTACAAGGCAGGTTGGCATTACTGATGAAAAAACACAAGGTGTTGTGACAATTTACGGGGCTGATTGGTGCGGGTTTTGCGATAACTTGGAAAAACAAATCGAAGAAACACATTTAGATGAAAAGTTGGCAGAAGAAGGGATTGTTTTTCGTTATATAAGAAACCAAAATGCGGACGGTGACAAATCAAAACCGCGAGTTAATGAACATATAAAAAAAGGTTCAAGCTGGTCCAGAGAAAATCTGCGGGGTATTCCATGCATTTTCATTGACGATTTAGGAAGAAGTTTTAAGGGAGACAAAGCAGAACTTGCCGCCCAGCATTTAAGAAAATTCAAGGGCTTAGAAGAATATATCGAAAGGTATGCTTTAGACAGACCTGTCTCATTATTGACTGAAGAAGAAAAAATAAAAGTCTTAGAAGGAATTGGTTCTGGATTATACACAGTTGAATATGCGCCATTGTATAACGATGACAGGACGGGATTTAGGTTCACTCCAAAAAATCGCGGCGATTTAACAACTCGCGAATCAATCAGAAGATTACATCTTGTAGAAAACGCAGTCTTTCTCTGGGATTCACAAATTGTTGGAGAATATAACCCCCCATCAATAAACAAACCAAGATATTTGCCAACCGATGAACAACTTTCTCAAATAAAAGTTTCAAACGGCTATGAAAAAGATTTTGACATAGAGATAAATTCCCTTAAGGAGAAAATTGCTCAGAGCAGCAGTTGGTCAGCAGCAAGTCGCGAGGTAAAATAATTTTAACTTTCGACAGATAAAATTTCACTTTGAAAGCATTCATTAAAGACGAAATTTTCTTAAGGGGGTGGGCACCCCAGACAGAATCCATAAACGCAGGGATTTCCTGGTCTTGGGTCACATGTGCAACCGCATGCACCGCAATTATCTGAATCATGTTGAATCCCTGTACAGAGTCCATCACAAACAGCATAACCAGGAAGACACTGACAAACTCCCTGCTCACAAACATTTTTATTCGCAGGACATACATGGCCGCATTCACCACAATTATTAGGGTCCTCCTGCGTGTCTGCACAATAGTTGCCACCACTACCCCCACTGCAATACTCCTGTGGTTCTGGGCAACCGCACTCCAAACCAGCACATACATACGGCGGGGGACATGGTCTGTCACATCCGCCACAATTGTTAGGGTCGTTTCCTGTATTTACACATATGCCATCACAAACTTGTCCTGGCGAAGGACAAATACAATTTCCGTTCACACAGGCGGGTTTGTCTGGTGTACACGGTATCCCACAGCCCTCGCAGTTTGAAGGATCATTTCGAGGCATACATACACCGTTGCAAACAACGTTACTCTCACAAGTGCATATTCCATTCACGCAAGCAGGTTTATCCGGCGTACATGGCGGATTGTCGCATGAACCGCAATACACTGGGCTTGCTTGAAGATTTACGCAATACCCATCACAAATAGTTCCCTCTGGCGGGCAGACACAAGACCCTCCTTGGCAAAACGGCGCATTTGCAGGACAAGGTCTTCCGCACCCATTACAATTTTGCGGGTCAGATTGTGTATCCACACATATGCCATCGCATCTGGTTAATGTCCCAGCGCACACGCATTGCCCATTGCGACACGTTTCGCCCCCAAAGGTATCACAGCTAATTCCACATCCGCGACAATTATAAGGATCACTATTAGTATTTACACATTGCCCATCGCATGCTTCAATTCCCCCGCCCGGTGAACATGTGCAGTCTCCATTCACACACGTGCCAGCACCGCAGTCATTACCACAACCACCACAATTGCCCCAATCTTCATATAAGTTTACACATTCATCGCCACAGAAGGTTTCTTCCATATTTCGACATTCGCATTTCCCATCAATACATAGTAAACCTATAGGGCACGGGTTATCACAGCCTCCGCAATTATCCTCGCTGTTTCCTATATTCACACAGGTTTTTTCGCTGCCCCCGGGTCCACAGCACATTTCCCCTTCTTTACATGCATACACACAAACCCCCTTCTTAGATGTACCAGAACTGCCTTCATCAACCATTCTCACGGTAGGACCTACAGGCACATCTTGAATTACACACCTTTCACAATCAAGACAATCATCATCAGAACCGCACCCACCCTCGTCATACATAAACAAAACTTGTTCATTATCCAAAGAATAATAACCAACAACACCAAAAATAATCACAACACCTATAGTAAGAGCAATCAAAACTAATTTTTTGTTAAATCTCTCTCTCTCTCTTTCATGTTTTCTAAACGAATCATTCTTATTTAAATCTTACTCGCCACATCCACCCCCCCTTCTCAAACCCCAAGCCATTCCCCACACCAACTCCTTGTCCTCGCTTTTCCAACACCTAAACCCCCGAGCTCTCCCTCAGCCCAAAGTTACTCTCCGCAACCCGAGCGAGTCGTCTGCTTGCAACTCGTGCACATTATCTCACAATTCCCAATCCTCTTCGCCACTCCACCGCAAATCGGACAAGCAATTCCCTCATCTGCTGAAAACTCCTCAAGGGACGCCTGCTGCTCAGTTGTATCGATTTCCTCAAATCCAGAAAGATCAAAATGCATGCCGCCGGCCCCGTCGCCAAAATTGTTCATCATAAACTGTGCAACATAGTCAACAATTGACGAAGCCGTCCTTATCTGCTTTATTTGATTGTCAATCTCTCCGCCAGCAAGATTCTTGACAAAACCAGCCGGCTCAAACTTTTGATGTCTAAACCTCTTAAACAAGTCAGTTATCGAAACCCCATACTGCAAATTCACCGAGACAGAAGTCGCCCACGCATCAAGCAGCCCTCGAATCGTTGAACCTTGTTTGTGCATCGTAATAAAAATCTCTCCGGGCTTGCCGTCGTCATAAAGCCCAACTGTAATATATCCCTCATGTCCGGCAATCTCAAACTTGTGGGTTATCGACCGGCGTGTTTGCGGAAGTTTGTACCTTTCCCCATTTGAGAATTTTTCCTCCACCGGTTGCTCTTTTTTCTTAATATTGAGCGGCTGCACACGTTTGCTATTCTCGCGATAAATCGCAACAGCTTTCAGGCCTTGTTCCCAAGCATAAATGTAAGTCTTCAGAATTTCATCGACTGTCACATCCTCCGGAACATTCACAGTCTTAGAAATAGCTCCAGAAATAAACGGTTGAGCCGCCGCCATCATCTGAACATGGCCTTTGTAATGAATTGACCGTTTGCCTTTAGTGGCCTTGAACGCGCAATCGAAAACAGGCAAATGCTCCTCAATCAAATGCGGCGCCCCTTCTATGGTTTCATTCTTGTTAATGTAATCCACAATCTCTTTTATTTTATCCTCGCCATAACCCAGCTTTCGAAGACCGCTGTGCACGCTTGTGTTAACTATTTTTAACATGCCTCCCCCGTCCAAAACCTTGTATTTAACAAGCCCAATATCTGGCTCTATGCCTGTCGTGGCGCAGTCCATCATAAATGCAATCGTCCCTGTTGGAGCCAAAACAGTTGTTTGAGCATTGCGATAGCCATTTTTATACCCGAGTTCAATTGCGTCAGTCCACATGTCCCACGCATCATTAACTAAATATCTTAAGACAGGAGGCATTGCCTCAACGTCAATCTCTTTCACAGCGTCTCGATGCATCTCTATAACTTGCAACATCGGCTCCCGATTCTGAGCAAACCCCGTGAAAGGTCCAACCAGTCCAGCCAACTCCGCAGAGGTTCTGTAAGCTTCTCCGGTCATAATCGCCGTGAGCGTCCCAGCAACAGCCCGTCCAGCTTCAGAGTCATAAGGTAAACCAAGACTCATCAACAGCGCACCAAGATTAGCATAACCAAGCCCAAGCGGCCTGTAATCATGGGAGTTCTGAGCAATCTTTGCCGTCGGATAACTCGCACCATCAATAATCAATTCCTGAGCGATAATAAACGCCCTAACGACCTTCCTAAATTTCTCGACGTCAAATTTTCCTTCGGCAGTCATAAACTTCAACAAATTGATCGAAGCCAGATTACAAGCAGAATCATCGACAAACATATACTCAGAACACGGATTAGAAGCATTTATCCTTGCGGTGTTTTTGCAAGTATGCCATTTATTTACTGTAGTATCAAACTGCATGCCAGGATCACCGCAAATATGGGTTCCCTCCGCAATCTTTCTCATCAAGTCTGCGGCCTTCATCGTTTCACAAACCTTGCCAGTCTTGACAAACTTTGTTGACCACACGCTATTTTCTTTGACTGCTTTCATAAACTCATCAGAAACTCTAACAGACATATTACAGTTCTGGAACGCGACGCTCGAGTAAGCTTGTCCATTCATCCCGCCATCGTAGCCCTGCTCAATCAGTGCCCAAGCTTTTTTCTCTTCAGCAGATTTAGCCTCAATGAACTCCACAATATCTGGATGCTCTATATTCAAAATTTCCATCTTTGCTGCTCGTCTTGTCTTCCCGCCAGACTTAATTACTCCAGCGTAAGCATCATAGCCCCTCATAAAACTCACAGGCCCCGAAGCTCTTCCCCCGCCGGTTAAGTGCTCTTTAGAACTCCTTAAAGGCGAACGATTCGTTCCGGTTCCGCTTCCGGCTTTAAACAAATTTGCCTCAGCGACTTGAACTTCCATAATCGATTCCATGTCATCTTTAATGCTCTGAATAAAACATGCAGAACACTGCGGCTTGTCGCTTTGTTTTATGGCTTTGATAACTTTGCCGTTCGCGCTGTCCCACATATAAGCAGAAACTCCTCCAGCGTTAACATCATATTCTTGAATGCCCGCATTGAACCACACCGGCGAATTAAACACTGCAAGCTGATTCAAGCAAATCGCCGCAAGTTCATCTTTGAAAATCCTTGCCTGCTCTTCGTTAAAATATCCCTGCTTAACCGCCTGCCTTTCAAAAAATCTGGCAACTCTCCCAATCAGCATCTCAATAGAACTCTCGCGCTCGCTCTTCTTTATGTCCCCCCAAAAATACTTGCTCGCAACAATTTTTACTGCAAGTGAAGACCAGAAATCTGGCCGCTTCACGCCTTCTTGAGTAAACACAGGCTTCCCTGCGTCATCATTCACCGAGACATTCTCCGAAACCCATTTAATCGGATTACCACAGATATCAAACTGAAAAGGATTTTTCCCTTCGTAAGTAAAGAACCGGCCCATAGTCATTGGCTGCCTAGCCACTAAACGGCCGTCCATTCGCTGATCCCCCACAGGCTTATGGTCCCAATGGCCATTTCCGTTCCATCCATTCCCATTACTGTTCGTTTCAAACCCGTTTTCCATTATTTACTTACCAAAATCTTTATTTCTTTCTTAAAATCTTCCAGCTCCGTGAAATCTCTGTAAACCGAAGCGAACCTTATGTAAGCAACTTTGTCAATTTTCTTAAGCTCTGTTGAAACATAATCTCCAATCACAGTAGACGGAATCTCTTTTCCCCTCATCCTCAACCGGTTTTCAATTTTTGCAAGCATTTTGTCTACTTTCTCCGAACTTATGGGCCTTTTTTCGCAAGCCCGCAATATCCCGCGCTTAAGTTTTTCATAATCAAAACCTTCGCGCCGCCCATCCTTTTTAATTACTCTTAATTCCGGCCGCTCAACCGCCTCAAGGGTATTAAACCGCCGTTCACATTTAAGGCACTCGCGTCTTCTTTTAGTCAAACTCTCGTTATCTCTCTTGTCAATTACCTTCGTTTCATCATGGAGACAATATGGACATAACATACGAACACAGCACAATATCTTGTGTTATTCCTCTTTTTTAACCACAACTTCTTGTGCAACTCAAATTTTTAGTTCTAAACGTATTTAAAGATTTCCATAGTATTTTTTTTA
>JAHIWJ010000086.1 GCA_018816205.1 Nanobdellota archaeon | reverse complement strand
TCATACAAAGCTACATTAATCTCCCTAGCTGTCAAAATATCCTTCCCGACCTTCATAATTTCAGCATCGAGTGGTGCAAACTCCTTTCGAGCACTCAACACCAGCGCCCGGTCAACCGTCATGCCCGCTCTAAGATTCGAAGACATCAACGAAATAAAATCCGGAAAAACCTCCTCCATCTTCTTTATTTCATAATGCCTCTTCAATCTCTTCCGCATCACGAGATAAGCGCTAAACAACAAAATAGCGCCAGAAAAAATCACAAAGGCGTTCGTGGCATTCTTCGTAATAAAATAATATAAAGCAGAAAGCAAAAGCAAAATCATCAAAAATCGAATAAAAGACCTAAGTGGACCAGCATCTTTCCTAGCAATCTTCTTCACTTTAGAAACCTTGCTTAAATCGCTCTGACTCTGTTGAATTGCCTTCGGCTCCTTAAAGCCTTCGCGTTTAGAATCCGGCTTCTCAGACGGCTTTCTTTCTTCAGATGCCTTTTTCGTAACATCTGCCTTCTCCTTCTTAAAAATATTCGCGCCAGCCATTACAACAAACTCGGCCTCACCGATTTAATAACCCCCAGAAACATTACCTGAAGGACTAACACTGCAACAAATAATCCAAGAAACATCATTTGAGTTGTCTTCCCTGAAAGACCAATCATCGAGGTAATTATCGTAAGAAAAGTAATCGCCAGCGCCGGAAGAATCACTGAAGACAACATGTAAAACATAATCACTGGATTCAGTTTATTCCCATACTCCTGGATCTGGATAAACTGTTCTTCGCTCAAAGAGTGAATACTGTCCTGGATTACAATTGAAATATCGCTCCCCGCCCTCATGCCATTGCTTAACTGCCAAAGCGTCTTCCTAAAGAACTCCGACGGATTGTCCTTCCCAAGGTCTTCCAAAACCTCCACCTGCGGCCTTCCAGCATTTATTCCCTTAACCGCCTTCTTGAACTGCTCGCTCAACTCCTCGTAGTCTGCCAAAGACAGATTTATCAAAATAGTAAACAAGGGCACTCCCGAATGCAGCTGCACAAGCATGTCCTGCAGTGCCGGTATCAAATTTCTTTCGATGTTTCTCTGCTTTCGATTGTTGTAAACTTGAGGGTACATAACTCTGCTGAAATAAACAAAGCCCCCGAATAAAATAGCAAGACCAAGAGAAAGCACCAAAGCCCGCTCAATCCTCAACATAATCAAAAATGTCGAGGCTAAAACAAAAAGTAAAAGGGACGAAGTAATGAATCCCCCATAACAAATAGAAAGATATTCCTCCCTTGTTATCGGGACTCCAGAATTTCTTAAATGGCTTGAAAGCGCCGTATCTCTCCTGTATCTGACAAACCTCCTGAAAATCACTGAGCGTTTCTTCAGCTTGTCAATCGGAGAAAAAGAAAAGGGCACCCTAAACTGAACCTTCTTGGGCTTCTTTTTCGTCCAAAAGGACTGAGAACTCTGACTTCTTTTCATTTTACTTCCACACAGGTTTTTGATCCGACTTTGAACCTAACACCTTATCAACAGCTTTTTGCTCATCAAGCTTCTTAATCTCCGGCCTCTGCTCCAAAGGCTTTAGCTCAACTCCCTCTTTTTTCTTCGGCATCTCTTTCTTATGACCCTCCAAAACCATCTTATCCTCCCGCTCAATTGCAATAACTTTATTCAGATTCGACTCTTTTTTAACTGTCTTCTTCATAATCAAATGCGCGTTATTTTCCCGAATAGCTTTCATCAAAAGCTCTCTGTTCCGATAATAAAGATTCGTTACCTTCCCCATCTCCTCAAGATTCCTAAGTTTATTATCAATCATCCATTGCAAAATCTGCTTCTTCTCTTTCAGCGACGCGTCAAGCTCGCTGTCCGACATTCCGGTGTTTCTCGTCATCTCCTCGAAAAACCTCGAACTCTCGGAATGTTTCACAATCTCATCTCTGTCCGCAGCCAGTCGATAAAGAATATTTGCCCTTGCGCCCATCTTGTCCGTCTCGAACTCCGCAACCTGCAAAACCCTCCTGCGATTCTTTTTCCTGTCCCGGAACATAACAACATTCAAATTTACGGACTTCAAAAGATTGGGCGGAACACTCAACGGAGGATTCACCAACCTAGAGATAGTCTCTGGAGCTGAGTCAGCGTGTACCGTGGAATAGACACTATGCCCCGTATGCATCGCCTCAAATAGAACCATTGCCTCCTGCTGTTTTCTCATCTCTCCCAAAACAATCCTGTCCGGCCTCATTCTCAGACTGTTAACAAGCAGATCCAGCATTGTAACAGCACCCTTCCCCTCCGGATTAGCCGTCCTTGTGACAAGCGGAGCCCAATACAAAAACTCAGGCAGCATCAGCTCCCGAGTGTCCTCGATGCTGATAATTCTCTGGTTCGGCGGAATGAACGGCATGCAAGCGTTCAAGAAAGAAGTCTTGCCGCTTCCAGTTCCGCCTGAAATCAAAACATTCATCTCATACTCAATAGCCAGCCACAGCAACGCCGCAACATCCAAACTGCACGTTTCATTCGTAATCATGTCAATCATCGTAAACGGATCTCGTGCGAACTTCCTAATCGTGATGGTATTTCCTTTCGTACTAACTGGGTAAAGCACCGCATTAATTCTGTCTCCAGTAACAAGGTGCGCATCAAGCAAAGGATTCAAAACAGTAATCTGCCTGCCAATTCTACGCGCAATAATATTCGAATAATTAACAATCTCCTCTTCTCTCTCAACTTTGATGTTAGTAATCAGCCAGCCGAACTTCTTGAAATAAACCCTAATTGGCTCCTTTGCCGACGGAATAACAATTTCCTCCAAATTTGGATCCGCAATCAAATATTCTATCTTCCCCAGCCCCAGCATTTCCTGCATCAAAGTCCCAACAAGAAAATCCTCGACAGGTTTTTGAGTGTGCGGCAGCTTCTCCTGCAGCATCCTCCGTGCATCACCTATAAATCTCTTTTTTATCCTGTAAAACAAAGTCGAATCTGTCAGCTCCTTCATGCTCACTGTAGTCGCGCTAATAAGCTCATTTCTAATCTCATCCAAAAAAATTGAAGTTACCGGGCTGACTTCAGGAATCGAAAGAGTGTAAGTCAAACCCTCTTCATCCTTCACGATTTCAACATTCGCATATGCACCATCAACATCAAGACGATACTTCTGCGTCACGTTCTTCTTTTTCCCAGAGTCAACTTCCTTGACAACCGCCTTCATAGGATGATGCAATAAATGACTAACAGAACGCCCCTTAGAAACTTTCACCTTTTTCTTTTTCTCATGACCACGATGAGAACGTTTTGAATCTTTTTTCAACCTAACCTTCTTACTTTTCTTAGATAAACCGTGATGAAATCCCTTAGCCACTGCGCTCTTCACCTCCCTTACAGTCTCACTATCACTCTGCTTCGGCAAAGAAGGCAACTGCGGCAGCTCAGGCATCTGCGCTTCACCCCTTTTATCAAACAAGTCTATCACGATAAATCACCCCTAAGACGAATTTTTAGGCGCCTCCTTTTCAACAGGTTTAGTTTCTTTAACTTCAACAGAGTCGGATTCAGCAGATTCTTCTTCCTCGTCACCACTACCCAATCTCGGAGAAACTCCTTCAATAAAATGAATCTCTGGCCCCCCAATTCGCGGATAAGTCAGCTCCGCAACTCTTGCAGTCTCAAGGCTCTGAGCCCAGTCCTCGATAACATCCGCGTCAACATTAAACACCTTAGCGGCATTTGAAAGCCTAAAATGTTTCATCTCCTTCAAAAGTTCATAAAAATTATCCAACTCTGTACCGCCATGAAAATGTTTTTTATCCTTCAGTAAATTCAAATACACCAACTCTTTCTTCAAGTCAATCTTGTGCTTAGCATAAACAAAAACCATCCCCAAAAAGATTAGCCCCCACTCCAAAAAAAGTATGACTTCGGAAATCGGGAACCCCCCATCACTCTGGCTACCCTCAACCGCCAAACCGGTTATGCCTTTTTCAGCAAAACCCTTATAACCTGTCCCGTAAAACGCAAGCTGAATAAACATATGAACTATAGCAACAATTACTAAAACAACTATAAATACACCTAAGAAAGTGGGCCTACTTTTCATCCAGATATATAAGCAAGAACCTTTAAAACCTTAACTGTACATCTTTTATTAATGCAAAATATGAAAAGAGGCCAAATCAGCACAGAATATCTTATAGTCATCTCATTCGTACTCTTCATAGTCCTAACTGCGTTGGGAATCGCACTCACATATTCCTCACAAATCAAAGACACTCTGAAATTCAACCAACTCGAAAGTTTTTCAACAAAAATCGTGACTCAGGCTGAAACCATCCTCTACTCCGGAGAGCCTGCCCGAACAAGCATCAGAGGCTACTTCCCAGAAAGCGTAAACACCGTGACAATTGACGACTACTATATTATCTACAACATCTCAACAAGCTCCGGCGACTCAGTAATTGCATACAAAAGTAACGTGAACCTCACCGGCGGCTTTAACACACAATCAGGCATGCGGATAATCTACCTAAACGCCACCTCTAATGCAGTCATAGTCTCAGATTAAATATGAAAAAAAATAAGGCACAATCTGCAATAGAACTATTTCTCTTAATAGGGGCTGTTTTATTTTTCACCCTCGGTTTCATGAGCATCTTCCAGCAATCAATCGCAAAAAAAAGTCTGGAGAAAAGAGAATTCGAAATGCAGGAACTCGCACGCAGCGTCCAAAATGAAATCAACATCGCCGCAAAATCTACCGATGGTTACCTAAGAAAGTTTAACATCCCAGGAAAAATCGCCGGCGCAGAATATTCTATCAGCCTAAACGAAGGCTACTTGTACCTAAACACCACCGACGGCAAACACGCCATGGCCATTCAATCCCAAAACGCCACCGGCCAACTCATCGTAGGAGCGACAAACACCATAAGAAAAATTAACAGCACGATTTTTCTGAATTAATTTCTAGCCAACGACGATTTCAGTTTTGTCTTTCAAAGAAACCCGATAGTTTTTCTCTCTTCTTGTCATATCAATTATTTCCTTATCAATCTCATTTCTTAAAATTTTCGGGCCAAGCTTAAAATAATTCAATGAAGAGAGGCTATCATAAAGGCCTTTTTGTTTTATCAATCTAATCAAGAGTTCTTTGTCTTCCGGATAGACAATCTTTATGAATTCTTTTACAGAACAAACTTTGCTTGAGCCAAAAAAGAAATTCTTGTTTTCCTCTTTTGCCAACGCAATAATTCTTCCTCTGAGTCCTTTAATTTTCTCTTCAACTCTTAATTTTTCCTTTTGCAGAGCATCAAATTCATCAATAATTAAGGTTTCTTCATAGCCCATAATAAAAACAGACTTTTTAGGAATAAATAGTTTTGTGTCATAAAGTATATAAAATGCTATTTGTCAGTTAATGAATGGGAAAGCTGAAACTGGAAAGTGTTGGAGAAAATGAATGGTTTTTTGTTTGGCCAAGAATAACAGACGAAGCAAATGATATCTTTTTTAATGGGTTGGACTGTCTTGATGAAGGAAAAACAACTAAAGCCAAACAATTATTTGAAAAAGCTCTTGCGTTATTTCCTGAACATATAGATGCCCTTCACCATCTGTCAATTACAGCTGGGAATAAAAAAGAAGAAATAGAATTAAATGAAAAAGCAGTAAACATTGGTTTGAATGCCTTCCCAAAAAAATTCAATGAGACAAGCAGGTTAGAGTGGGGCTGGACAGAAAATAGGCCATTCCTTAGGGCGTATAATAGTAAAGGCCTGATTGCTTTAGACGGAGGTAAAACAGAAGAAGCGATAAAGATATTCAATCAAATTATTTCTTGGAATCCGAATGATAACCAGGGTGTTCGAATGCTGCTGGCCGATATTTACACAAATAACAGAATGTGGGATAAAATGATCGAGCTATCTAAAAAATACCCAAACGACTATGACCCTAACATGAATTTTGGCTTTTCTTTAACATTGTTTAAACTTGGAAAAAAAGAGGAAGCCACTAAAGAATTAAAAAAAAGCATTAAAAAATTTCCATTATGCGGGAAAATATTATTAGAAAAAAATCCGAAAAAACCTAAGTCTAATATGCCCGGTTATATTACTGTCGGCGGAAAAGACCAAGCTTATGAATTTTGGGAAGGGCAGGGAAAATCGTGGCGAGAGCAAGAAGTCAAAGAATGGCTGGAATCTGCAATGACTGAATGATTACAAAAGTAATGAAATTTCATCACGCCTGCAACCAAAACGTTTAAATATATTTATTACATTAGTAACAATATAGGATTACAAAAGTAACAATGAAGATTGAAGAACATGAAGCAGCGTATCAGGAACATCTAAAAAACATAAAGAGGCTCGTAGAAGAAAGTCTGGAAGAAAACCAAAGAAACATTGCATACAATATTTCTCAGGGTTCTGTTGAATTATTTTCAATATTCCTGCACAGACTAAACCTGATTCATAGTTCGGGAGACCAGATAGATCACAGAATCTTTAAGAGCAAAAACCTCGTCGAGAACAAGCTGCCGCCTGACTTTCCGTCAAAAGAAAAAGTACTTAACCTGATGAAAAATATTGAAATAGAGAGAAATGCTCTTTGTTATGGCAACAGAAAACCACAAAAAAGAATTGAGGCAGTTATAAATCACTTTCATGAACTAAGAAAAATAATAAACGGAGAATTAAAAAATGCTCACTAAAAATGAACTAATAAGCGGCGCAATGGATATGGCATCTTACTTAGTATCAAAAACCGACGGCATAGATAAGATTATCCTTCATGGTTCAATTGCCCGCGGCGACTTTGACGAAGAGTCAGACATTGATTTGTTTATTGACACAAATCTTTCTCAAAAAAAAATCCAGAAAATCGCGGAAAGTTATTACAAAACTGAGAAATACAAAAACTGGAAACTAAAGGGCCTTGACAAAGAATTTTCTTTAATCATCGGCAGGTTAGACAGCGGAGAGTGGAAAAATCTCAAAAGAGCGATGCTCAACACCGGCATCATTCTCTACGGTAAATACAAAGCACAGGCTGAAAAAGTGAACCATTACACGCTGTTTTCTTTTGAAAACATCAAGCCGCACTCAAAAAGAATTTCTGTCTTCAGAAAATTATTCGGCTTCACACAAAACAAAAAAAATTACCCTG
>JAHIWJ010000085.1 GCA_018816205.1 Nanobdellota archaeon | reverse complement strand
TGTTGAAAATCTGTTTTTGATGATTTGGAATTCCCACAAGAATTTGGCTTGTCGGCCAAAATCCCCCCCTTTCCATGCCATCCCCCTTCGCTCCAAATAAAAATAGCGAACCTGCACGCACCGTAATAGGATGTTAATTGCGTTTTGCTGCGTCTTGTTTGTTGGCGCTCGCTCTGCTCGCTTGCTGCGGCGCGTCGTTTCTGACTTTTTCAACAAAGCCTGTTTTTGGTTTATCTCCGCTCATCAGCACTGTGCGGCTTCTCGTTTCGCTGCGGACCTGTTTGTTAGACTCGCAAAGAGGGAAAGCTTTTTAAGGCACGATTTCAAGGTATGGAGATGGCCGAAAAGAAAGAAGAAAGTGCGGAGAAGGCGACTACCAAGAGGTCTGCAAAGCCGAATTGGGTTAAAATGAGGGCTGCGGATTTGGAAAAGATTGTTGTGGAGCTTGGGAAAAAAGGCGACTCGCCTGCAAAGATTGGTTTGATTTTGCGAGACCAATACGGGGTTCCCAGGGCGAAGCTTCTTGGGAAAAAGATTACAAAGATTTTGGATGAAAATGGTGTAAGTTATCAAGACGATAAGGCCATTGTTGATAAGAGGGTTGCGCTTTTGCAGTCGCATATTGGCAAGAATAAGCATGATTTTTGTGCTTCCCGCGCTTTGACCAAAAAGTTGTGGGATCTTTATCATATTAAGAAAAAGCAGTAATTGATAAAAGAGATGTTGATTGAGAAGATACAAACGGCTATTGAGAGGATTGATGAGGTTAGCAAAAGCAAAAGGTTGCGAGTAATTAGTCATTTTGACACTGATGGGATAACAAGCGCGGCGATTTTTTCTAAGGCTTTGTCGCGGTGGGGGAAAGTGTTTTCTTTGGAAGTTGTGAAGGGTCTCGATGAAGATTTTATTAAGGAGCTTAGCGATCAAGATGTTCTTATTTTTCTTGACTTAGCTTCTGGAAGTTTGGATGCTTTGGCAGATAAAAAGACGGAAGTTTTTATTTTTGACCATCATGAAGTTGTTCAGGAAGTCCCGAGCAGTGTGCATTTGGTGAATCCTTCTTATGAGGGCGAGGAAAACCTTTGTTCTGCTGCGATTTGTTATTTATTTGCGCGAGAGTTGAGTTTGGAGAACAAGGATTTGGCGAAGCTGGCAGTTATTGGAACAGTGGGAGATATTCTTGAGAGGAATATGGGAAAGGTTTTTAGCAGTATTCTAGAGGACTCTGAGACCGTTGTTCGAAAAGGAATTTTGCTCTATCCCTCGACAAGACCGTTGGATAAGACTCTTGAATTCAGCTCGAACCCATATCTTCCGGGAGTGAGCGGCAGCAGAGCTGGAGTTTTGGAGCTGTTGAGGGACGCGGGAATTGTTAATGAAAACGGGAGGTATAAGGCGCTTTATGAGCTTAGCGATGAGGAGATGAGCAAATTAATCACGGCAATACTTCTGAAGAGTAAGGGTGAAACAAGCGAAGATGGGTTGATAGGGAATTTGTTTCTTGTGAAATTTTTTAACAAACTGGAGGATGCGCGAGAGTTGAGCGCATTGATTAATGCCTGCTCGAGGATGGACTATCCAGAAATTGCTTTGGGCTTTTGTCTGGGGAATGCTTTTTATCGGGAAGAAGCGGAGAAAGTTTATATTAATTATAAACAAAATTTAGTTGCTGCGTTAAAGTATGTTTCAGAGAGTGAAAAGGTTGAAGGAAAGGACTATATGATTATCAACGCCAGGGATAAAATCAAAGACACAATTATAGGAACCGTTGCTTCGATTCTTTCGCATTCGCCGTTGTACAAAGAGGGGCTGGTGATTGTGGCATTGAGTTATAATGAGGACAAGATAAAGGTTTCTGCTCGAATCGCGGGGCGGCAGGGCCGAAATGTTAGGGATCTCCTGCATAAGGTGGTTTTGCCTATGGGTGGGGAGGTCGGGGGCCATCCTAATGCTGCAGGGTGCTTGATTTCAAAAGAGAAAGAAGAGGAATTTATCGGGGAGTTGAGGAAGGTTTTGGAGCTGGAGGTTGTGAGGGTTTAATTCTTGCATACCAGAATATTCAGGTGAAAAATAGTTAAGGCATTTTATTTAGCGGTTTCTATGGCAGAGTTAATTAAAAAGTTTGACCCAATCAGCTTGGCTTGTTTAGCAAGAGACGGCCGGAATAGCAGGTTTGATATGTGGGTTTAAGTTCAAGAGGGGCGCTATTTTAGTTTCAGTTGGCGTGTTGACCGTCTTTGGTTTGTATGTTTTGGCCTTTGCTTTCTTTACACTCGGGCTCTATTTCTCTATGGCCATGAATATGGCCACGGGGACACTTTGGCTGGTACTTTTGCTGCAAACAATTGTTTACAGAAGGGTTAGAAAAGCTTAAAACGCCCCCTTTTTATTAGACTTGATGGTAATTGATAATGAAAGCAAGTTTATCAGGGCAATTTGTACGAGATGCGGAAATAGCCAGATAGTCTTTGGGAAGAGTTCAACGCGTGTGAAGTGTGTGAAGTGTAACAAGCTTTTAGTTGAGCCCAAGGGCGGAAAGACGAGGATAAGAACTATAGTCCAGGAGGTTTTAGAGCCAGACAATGGAATTGAAAGAAGATGATGTTGTTTTGTGCAAGGTGCAGAAAATAGAAGGGACGACTGTTTTTTTAGAGATTGAGGGATTTTCTGTTGCGGGGAGTATGGTCTTGAGCGAGGTTGCTGCGGGAAGAATCAGGAATTTGAGACAGTATGTTTCGCCTAATCGATTGGTGGTCTGTAAGGTTTTGAAGCTGGCTGGAGGTCATGCCGAGTTGAGTTTGAGGAGGGTCACTGGTCGTGAGCGTGATGCAACTTTAGAAGCCTACAAGAAGGAAAAGGCGTTCAGGAGTGTGTTGAAATTTGTTGGGGAAAATCCTGACAAGATTCTTGCGGAAATTAAGAAAGATTATTCTCTTATTGATTTTTTTGTTGATGTAAAGGAAGACTCGCAGGTGTTGGAGAATTATCTTGGCAAAGAAAAGGCAGCGAAGGTTTTGCAGGTCTTTTCTGAGAAGGAAGGCGGCGAAAAGGCAGCTGACAGGAAGATTGTTTTAAGGTCGGAGGGGCGCGAGGGCGTGGAGGATGTAAAATACATTCTGAACGTGGATGCGGAGATACATTATCTTGGGAATTCAAAGTTTTCTGTTAAAGTTGCTGGGAAAGATTTTAAGGAGGCTAATGGAAAAATGCAGGAAGTGATGGCGGTGATTGAGAAAAGGGCGAAGGAGAAGAAGGCTGTTTTTGAGACGGAGAAAGAGAAATGAAATTGAAAAAGTGTTCTTTGTGTGGGAAGTATGGGTTGAGTGAGAAGTGTGCTGGGTGTGGCGGGGAAATGAAGAATGCACATTATAAATTTGTTAGGCTGAGAGATGTTGTTGAGAAGAAGTTAAAATAGCGTCTGCTGTTTTTTGGGCATTTCAACTTTGCCGTATTCGCCGTCGTAACCGGGCTGGATTTTGAGTTTGTTTTTTCTGTTTAGCATGACGAGTTCTATAAGCTGGTTCGGAAGTTCTGCTTTTTGGAAGTCTTCTTTTGGCACGCTTAGGAGAATGTTGAGTTCGTTTTGGAATTTTTCTATTAGGGAATTGTAAAGAGCCCAGGTTTTTTTAGTATCTAAGCCGGAGGCAAGGTAAAGGGCAAGGATTTCGTGGAGGGGGATAATTTCATAGAAGCTGTTTGAATTGTCGGGTTTGTGCCCTACTGGGAATTGTGCTATTTCCTCTACGCGGTAATCAACGCCAATTGTTAGGGGCTGTTTGCATTTTGGGCAGATGCTGTTGAGTTTTTTTGTTTGTTCAAACGAGCAGGAAAAGTTGCAATTGCGATGACCGTCCCAGTGGTACTTACCATAGGTCGGAGGGGTTTCTATTGTTGCGAAGTTGTTATTGCGAATTGCCTGAATTATGTTTTTGTAGGTGAGTTTTGGAACATCGAAGATTGTTGCTTCGCGACCGAGGCGCCAGGGCCAGAAAGAGTGGGCGTCTGAGAATGAGACAATGTTGAATTTTTCTTTGAAGCGCCAGAGCATTGGAGGATCTGCTGAGAGGCCTGATTCAACGGCATAGATGTGTTTTATTTGATCTTTGAAACATCCTTCTAAACTGTCAAAACCGGATTTGCTTCCAAATAGGCCGAACCACGGAGTCATACAGTGGGCGGGGATAATTTCAATATCCCCGCTGATGGCCTTTAGGCCTTTTACGAATTCATTTGAAGGAATATTGAAGATGGGTCTGCCGTCGTAATCCAACCTGCCTTTTGAGGCAAGATAAGCGGTTATTTTGTTTGCTATTTCTGTGCTCGGGGCTAAAACAACGTGATGAACTGCCCTGCGCTTGTCTTGAGAATACATTAGGGAGATTTCTGTCTGCCATATAAATGGGAAGCCGGATTTTGTTCTAAGAATCCCGTATTCGTCTTCTTTTAGATTTTCGTCAATGTGCTTTCTATGTTTTGGGTGCTGGAAGTCGCCTGTTCCAATCAGGTTTAGGCCTTTGACCCTGCCCCATTTTTCCAGGTTTGGAATTGAAAACTGAGAGGAGCATGCTCTTGCATATTTTGAGTGAACGTGCAGGTCGGAGACAATTCGCATTCCTGGAAAAGCATTGAGGAGTTTTTAATAGTTTGTGAGAAGGACTATTTGGGAATGTATCTCCAAGCACTGATAAGCTTAAAACGTGTTTTTTATCTTTAGGAAAATGAATGAAGAACGAACCTTTGTGATGATTAGGCCTGCTTATGTACACGCGGTTAGAGAGATTTTTGCGGATTTAGACCAGCAGGGCAAGAGAATAGCAGAGGGAAGGGTCGATTCGGTTCCTAGAGAATTAATTGAAAGGCATTACGAAGAACACCGCAACAAACCATTTTATCGTGAAACTGTTGATGCGCATGCTGGCAGACCCGTTGCGATTGCGGTTTATCAAGGAGAGGATATTGTTGCAAAAATTGTAAATGCCTGCGGACCAACAGATCCTGCTCCGAATACGATAAGAGGCAAGTATGCCAAAGACTCCAAGGCACAAGCTTTAGCAGAGGGGAGATTGTTTTTTGATAATGTGATACATCGGGCGGATTCTGTAACCTCTGCTGAAAGAGAAATCGCACTCTGGGGGCAATTTTTGCATCCGACGAGATAAGGTGTCTTGAGCATAATAATGTTTAAAACCTTTCTTTGCGATTTGGGTTTATGGATAAAGAAAGAACGCTTGTTTTGATAAAACCAGACGGAGTGGTTCGGAACTTGATAGGGCGGATTATTATGCGTTTTGAGGATGCGGGTTTGAAGATTGTTGGGATGAAGATGGTTTGGGCTGACGAAGAGTTTGCGCGGAAGCATTATCGGGATGATCTTGACATCAGGTATAAAGAAGTCGAGGAGAAGTTCGGTCGGAACGTAAGGAACGAGCTCGTTAAATACCTGCGTGAGGGGCCGGTTATAGCAATGGTTTTGGAGGGCGTTGATGCGATAAAGGTTACTAGAAAAATTGTCGGGTCTACCTACCCGAATGAATCTGCTGCTGGAACAATCCGGGGCGATTTTGCGCACATTTCAAAAGATTTTGCAAATTCGAATAATGTTATGGTAAGGAATTTAATACACGCTTCTGGTGATGAGAAGGATGCTAAGTTGGAAATTCCGGTTTGGTTTACAGAAAAGGAATTACATTCGTACAAGACTGTGCACGATATTGTGTGCTTTGAGAAATGACATCTCATCGAAAGATAAGGAAAGCAGAGCGAAGGACAAGGGCGGCATTAAGCCAGCAGAGCCAGGTTGATTTTAATAGGGGGGTTTATAATGGGCTGTGTGAATTGTTGGCTTTGGTGACTACAGAAGCAGATAGGGAGATTATGGACATACCGGGGCCGATTTCTGAAGGGGTGGGTAACTCTTGTTTACCTGTTGACTATACAAGGGGCGCTATTTATTCGGCAGTGGATGCGTTAAGGGTTGCTTTGAAAGCGGGACTGCTGGGGGCTGGTAAAGATAATCATATTGCTGATCAAGGAAATGATTGTGCGGGGGAAGATAGTTATGGCACAAGCGACTAGAAGACTAGAAGAGAGCTGGCGCTCCATTATGCTATGACTGGTTTTTTGAGGGAGTTGGAAATTTACGGTGCATGTCGGCAGGAGTTTGTTCCCAGAGATTTGCCTTTGGAAAGAATAACCTATGAGTATCTTGTTGAGAGAACTCGGGGAGTGCTTGATGCTGCGAGAGTCGCGATGAAGGTGAAGATTTTTGATGCTCAGATGAGGGAGAGGGATGATGTTTATGAGGAATTGTCTAGGGCAGATGCTTGGAGAAGAGAGGCTTTAAGGTCTCGTGACAAAATAAGGATTCTGCTCAGGATTGCGAGACTTGATACAGAAGAGGGTTAATAATTTAAAAAGGAAGCTCTTTTGTTCTTAATAGGACAACCGCTGAAATTGTTGTCGTCTTGATGGGTGGCCCCCATAGTTTATCGGATAGAACGTGACCTTGCGGAGGTCAAAGGCGAGGTTCAATTCCTCGTGGGGGCGTTAATCCATGGGAGGGTTTATTAACTGGTTTACCTTAAATTATCTGTGGGTGAACTAAACAAATACGGAATAGGCTTTTGGATAGGCGGTGGAGTTTATAGCATCATAAACATGATTATGAACTATAAAAACGCAGCCCAAAGCAGCATCTTAACTTATAACTATTTGATAACAGGAGTTGCTGTTATTGGCTTGCTCATAAATCTGATCTTATTAAAAAGAGGCAGAAAATGAATAACACAATCAAACTATTTTTCTCGTTACTTATTGGAGTTGTGGCGATAGTAATAGCAAAATTTGTTCATTCAAGCTGGAGTTTAACTCAGCTGCTGATATTTGGATTAGTAGTATTTGTTGTAACCTATGTATTGGCCTTATTAATAAAAAAGAATAAAGCAAAAAGGTGATAAAGAAAAATAAAAGACAAGTAGAGCGGGGTATTTTTTTCTGGATGGGAATGGGCCTAATGAACCCAATATATGCTTTGCGGCTTCCTCCAAAGGCACATCCAGTTTTGTATCCTTGGATTATGTCTGGGGTTTCTATAATTTTTATAGGTATATGTGCGGTATTAATTAAAAGGAAAAAGTGACTTGCTTAACAAATCCTCTTTTTTGTTTAATAATTTTCATATCGCGAGGAAAATGTTGAGGAGTTAATTCTTGAGATTGGGCAATTGCGGGCACTATTCTAGTTATTTGCAGACTGCGCGATAATTTAAATAAGAAATTAATTCTTTAGGACGAGCCAGTTGAAAGAAACCCTGTGCGGTTTTAACCCTCGGATTGAATTTCAACGACGCAAAGGCGAGTCAGTAATGTTTTTCTAATTTGAATGAACATAAGCAATGAGCTGGTTGTAGCTCATTGCACGCAGC
>JAHIWJ010000084.1 GCA_018816205.1 Nanobdellota archaeon | reverse complement strand
TGTTGGGACTGATAAGAAAAGTGGCAAGAAGTTTTACCTGACGACAAGTTTACTGTATCGTAAAACAAAGACCATAATACCAATTCTCTAAAGAAAATCACCCAACATCGATAAAATAGCTTTTTCCTTTTTTATTGAGTTTTAATTCTTTTATGTTCTCTATTTCTTCAGCAACGTAAACAACATAGGCATTTGGAATTTCTGTGTAAACGTGATAGCCTTCTTCCTTTGAACTTGTCGGCATAAATGGTGAACTGATAACTGCAGGAGCCACAGCAGTTCTTAATACGGTTCCTTCCTTGTCAAATGCTGTGGCTGCGATATCAGTTGATGGAAAATCATCTATATTTCTCCACAACTGGGTTCTTATGTCTTCCACTTCATAACCTCCTGATGCCCCTTTTTCAACAAAAAATTCTGTAACTCTTTCAGCTCCGCGAGTTGGTGAACTTGTGCAGTATTCATAAAGATTGGTTCCAGTGGTTTCAAAAAACTGGCACGAAGGAGAAATGTCCCCTGTAAGATCTATAAATTTACAGCAGATTGCCCGTTCATTTACTTTGTAAAATGGATAGCCCAGTTCCCTCATTAAACTGGTTTCTGTTCCCCGGCTTATCCCGCCGGGATATAATGCACACCCTGCAAAGCACCCTACTTCTTCCACATTAGCAGCAATTAAATCCTCCCATCTGATACAACTTTGAGTAATATCACAATTTAATTCTTCTGGCTGGTCCGCTTGGTAATAAGTAGTCTTAGTGACATATTCGTCGAGCAAATCGCCTATTGCATGTCCAAGCAGTTCATGTCTTGCAATGTCAACACTTTCCACATGCCGTGTTGCAACTGCCCTCAAGTCTGAACTTCTAACGCCCCCGTAATAATCATCATTGACAACAATCAAAGCAAATCTTGTTCCGACTGGAAAATTTGTTCCATATGTTGGGCACTGGTTAAGTCTCGTGGAAACAGGATTAGCATTTTTATAATTAACTCTCCTGCACGCCCTTTCATGCCAGTAAGGACTGAACGGAGAATCACAGCCATTATGCAGGTTAATTTCTGTGCAATCCCAATTAGTGCTCGATACACATGTGTGGCTAATTCCCCAGTTTTCTGTAGCTGAAATGTCATTAACTCTGAACACGTTAATTTTATCAAAGTCAGCGTAAGGTGCTATGTTTAGAAAGTCTTTGGTAATAGCATAAACATCTTCAACATATTTGTCAAATCCGAGGGTGTTGTCAATCTGGAATTCTGTTTGGTAATCATATTGCCCGCCGACAATCACAATATTTACATGATTGTTTATGTCGCCGTCGTATTTTATCGGAGTGCATGTGGAAGAAAAACCTTCGGGAAAATCTTCGCAGACTCCATCCCAGGTGCAATATCCTGATAGGCAGTCAGTGCTTACCTTGCAGGTTTTTCCATTTTCGCAATCAGGGCAATTTCTGCCGCCGCAATCGATATCGGTTTCATAGTTGTTCATTATCCCGTCTGCCTGGCAGGTTTCAATGCAACCAGCCCCGTTGATACAAGTTCCTTGTTCGCAGTTAACATTTTCACTAACTATTTTATTGCGGTCGCAATAAAATTCTTTTAAAAGATTGTTTTCAATGCAGTAATCGAAGTAGTTTTCTGGTTCTTCGCTCTGAATATAACCAAAAGTTGAGCCATACACTAATGGGTCTCGGCCGCTGTCTGTATCCTGACAAAACATTCTCACGCAACATCCGTCATTGCAAACTTCTCCGGTAAAACAATCAAAGTCTATGGAACAGCCTCTTCCTGAATCACAAACACATGCTCCATCGTAACACGCAGAACCAACACCGCATTCATAGGTTTCTTTTGCTGCCCAGCCATAATTCTCATCCCAAGAATCTTTGCATGAATATTCGGTAAGAACGCAACCGGAAGTGTCGCCTTCACAAGCCCCATAACTTTCGGGGTCATAATTCCAGCAGACATCTGTCAAATCCTGCCCTTTCATTATTGTATCTTCCTCAACGACCCCTTTTTTATGCAAGTCTATTCCATTGTCTGTATCAAGACAAACATCATAGCTTGAAAACAAGTCATTCATGCATTCCTGTTCTGTGGGAAATGTTCTTAGCCCAGGGTACATGAACGCGCCGCAGAATTCACCGTATCTGCAGTATAAGTTATAGCTATCATACCACCAAAGCCATTGGCACGATTCTTCAGGGTAGATTTGTGATAGGATATTTGAAAGAACAGGTTCTACAGTCATTCTTGGATGAACATCAGGCGAGTAAAACGCATTCTCTTCAACAAAGACAAACCATCCTGCAAGCGCCAAAACCAAAACAATGAATATGTACCAGCCAACTTTTTTCATTCATAAACAAAATCAAAAGGGCTTATAAATTTATAGCTCAAGAGACATGACGTTTGTTTATAGTGATTTTTATATTCTTTAAAATAGGCTAAAATTAAACCCCATACTCTGGCTGCTCAGAGATATTTAGGTTCCGCAGGTTTATCAAATCGTCCGATAATGTCACTTAGGTCTGAAGTTCTTTCGTCATCGCAAATCCTGAGTCGCCCTGGGCGGCTAAACGACGGCCCTCCCTGAGCCGACGACCAAGTTCTTCAAGACAAAAAACAGCTCGTCCAACACGATTTCAGAGTATTCTTCCTAGACGCCGAAGGCAATGCCCTTGTTTTACATTATATAAAAAAGTCACTTCTCAACAAAAATCTTCACCGGAATAACTGCCACCGAAACATCTCTCTCACCATTCTTCTCTGACCACGCAGTGAGTTCAATCTGGCCTTGATAATCGCCTTCTTTTATATCAACTATAATACTCGTCGTACCCTGTGTTATCCTTTTGTTATTAAATGGCGTAACTGCCGCAGTAAAAACCTGCTTCTTGCCCGAAGGAATGCCAACATCTCCCTGCCCAACAAACACACCATCGGCATCGTAGGTATAACAGCTCGAGGACGGCACAGATTCCTGAAACGGCGGAAATTTACAGCCAACATAAACTTCACTACCATGATAGTTCGTAACAACAAACTCCTGATTCGATGTTTTACCTATCGTGGCCAAAACTGTAAGCTGTTCAGGTACGATTAAGTCATCAGACAAACTCCCTTTCTCTGTTAAGGTGACCTTCCGCTCGACGCTTTTCCCAGTAAAAATAATTCCCCCAGAATAATAAAAATAAAAAGAAAGGGCTAAAACCACAACAAGAACAATAAAAACTACCACAATAACTATCTGGCCTCTCTTCATCGAAAAAAAAAGAATCGCTAATATTTAAGGATTCATACAACGTGGAATATACTATTTCCTTCGATTGTGTTTACACCGAAGATTCTTCACAGTTCTCGGCAGACTATGCAAAAACTGTTGAGTTGCAAGAACTTTTCTCTCAGCAGAAGTCACATCTTCAAAAGGAACCACCTCGGCCGCATAATGAATCCTACCATCTATTTCAGTACCGTAATCGATAATCCTCAACTGGGCTTCATACCCGTTATCACGGTTCAGTCTAGCATTTATCTCATTAACCATCGCCTCCTGCAATTGCCTCGAAGTCGTCAACTCAATCATCGCAAATTCTTCTTGCCCATCAGAAAAATTAGGCGGACGATACTGAACGTTAATATCCAAAGACCTCAAATAATTAACAATCCGATCAGGATCAAACCTAACTCTCAACCGATTTCTCATAACGCTCAATAAAGCAGCCAATTAAAAAGTTTTCTAAACAACATCATCTAAATTGCCGTACGCCCTCCTCACAGACGTATCGCTCTCAGTAGAATATTCAACAATTATCGCCCCGCTAAAACTCTGCCCCGGAATCAAGTCACATTTTATGTCAAAAATTTCAGAGTTGCCCCTTTTCATCCCAAGCCCATAATCCGTGCTGCCGCATCCCGCTACTTCCACAGCCCGGACAAGAAAAGTCTCATCCCCTACATTGCGAATATTCAAATTAACCCCGTCCCCATTGACCACCCAAGCCCTAAGCTGAAACGGTTCAGCAATATAATTACTCGTCCTTATTTCCGCACTAGAATCTTCTGGCACCTCCGAAACAACCTGTCCGCTAATTCCCGGCGTGAACGACCAAGCGGCAATTCCCAATAGCCCAATCATCACAACAATTCCAACAATGAAAAACGCTACACTCTGCCCTCTTTTCATTCCAACACAAGCATTGCATAATATTTAAACCTTCACGCTTTCTCCCAAACAACCTTCCCAGTCACACCTGGCGGGCCAAACGGCGCATCCCCTTCACCTTCACATTCATCTGGATTCTCTTCGCAATATTTCTTACATTCTTCTTCATTCGTGCATCCACCCGGCCCTTCCATCCCCTCGCCCTTTTTGTCATCCCCGCCCATTATATCTTTAAAGAAACTATTTAAGAAATTCTTCATATCCCCTTTAACAGACGCAGGAGAATACTCTGCAGAATTCATCAAAGCTCTAAACTTCCACCACATCTTAATTCCATCAGTCATCTCCTTAAAACCACCCTTTCGAGGTTGCTTATCCCACGGCGGACTTTCTAACTCCCCTCCACGACCATCTTTCTCAGAACTATAAATGATATCATAAAGTTTCTCAAAATCGAGAACAACTCTCGCATCCTCTGAAGGAACATCTGCATAAGGCATCGGAGTAACACTAATCAAATTCTCCTCATCCACTCTTGCATAAATATTAAACACAATCTCTTCTGTCTCACGATCCTCAAATTGAATAACTGCATCGAAACTTCCGCCATATTTATCTATCAACTTTTGTAATTCCTTCATCGTTTTCTCATCTTTCTTCATCTCCTCTTTATCTTCCTCAGAAGGTCCACCTTCTTCCCCATCAGACCCAGGCATTTTATGCTTCTGCATAGCTTCCTCAAACATAACTTTCATAACATCTTTTGAGGGAAAAACCCAAACCTTCATATAAGGAGATATAATATTCACATCTTTATCCATCTCCTTCAACTTCACTGTCTTCCACTCTTCCCAATACTCCAAAGCCCCGTATTCACTCTCATACTCAATCCTTTCAATTAGTTTATAACCTGGATCGTAATTCTCGCCCATGCATTCTAAATTATAAGCAGTCATCTCCAAGGCATTTATATTCTGCCAATATATATCATAAATCGCCGAGACATGGCTCTCCCAATTTTCTGCAGAATTCGCTAGATACTCCTCAAAATACCACCTGACAAACTCTTGATTAAACCCTTTCTCAAATTCCTTCCTCTTCTTCTCCATACTTTCCAATTCCCATTTACACCAATCAGATCGCTCATCTCCTTCATAATACTTATATTTTAATTTTTCAATATTCCTAAATGGATCTCCCCATCCATTAAACCACATAAAAGACTTCATACCTTTTTGTTCTTCATTGCACCCTCCACCCATCATGTAAACTCCCTTTTCCATCTGTCCCTCATCCCATTCTGGCTCTTCCCAAGTCTGTTCATTATTCATACACTTGTCAAAACAATCATCTTCACATCCCCCAATATTTTCTTCACCCAAGCACCTTTCTTCACAAATTCCAACAACCTCATCAGCATCGCAATCAAAATCATTTCCGCACTCCTCACGAGCACAACTATCAACACAAGGTCTGATCTTCATGTCATAACACTCCCTATCGCACCGCTCGTTACACTCTCTTTCCTTCCGCTCCTTCTCTTCCTGCTTTCTCCTTCTTTCCTCATCTCTCCGATCGTCCTCATCTCGATTATCAGAACTATAATCTTGCTCTCCACCAGATCCCTCTTCATTTCCATGGTCATCACCCGATCCATCGTCTCCTCCATCATCCTCTCCTGAACCACCATCGCTACTTCCTCCGTCATCTCCGTTTCCGCCGCCGTCACCACCAGAACCGTCGTCTCCTTCACCTTCATCAGACAATAAACTAACAGCATAACCTAAAGGTGTAAACCTCACAGATCTTCCAAGTCTGCTCGAAAGTTCTCCATCTCTTTCATCATTTCCAGACTCTTCAGGTTCTTCCTCCACTTGCTCTTCCTTTTCTTCTTGTTCTTCACCCTGTCTGCCATTGTCTTCTTTTTGATTCTCGCCACTGTTCAATCCAGCAGGTTGGGAAGATTCTTCATCCTTATCAGGAGACAATCCAGGAACCCCCGGAACCAAATCAACATCTTTATTTTCCTCTTGCTCCACTTTTTCTTCTTCCTCTTCAACAACACTAGGCAAAGTTACACACTTTCCGTTACTACAAACGTCATTTTTCCCACCACAATCACTCTTAACAACACATTCGTCGTCTGAAACGTCCTCACAAACCCACTCGCAATCGCAATCAGGGTAATCTCCAGAAATCTCTAAATCTCCAGGGCAATCAAATTCAGCTCTGCTTAAAAACTCCATGCAATAGCTATCACACGATCCTCCTTCATCCTCGCATTCAACACCTGTCTCTTCCCATAACCCTTCAACACAAATTCCCTTAACAACCTCTTTCCCACCATTACATTTTTCTTTCTTTTTCTCCCCGTCAGAGCACTCTGCTTCCTTACATTCCTCCATTTCATCAAGCTGGCACTTGCCATCAAAACACCCCCCAATTCCACACAGAAACTTACAGTCTTCATCAGAATCACAAGAATCACTTTCTGCTAAACAAATCGGCTCAAGTGGACAACCATTTTCATCTTCTCCAGAAAATATAACCTTTCCATTGCATTCTATTGGTTCATGCGCTTCACACTGAATACAATCTTGCGGACACAATAAAGAACCAGAATCCTTGCACTCGCCAAGATAGTCTCCGTGAGCAAGATGCGCTTCAACAGCACTCTTTCCAACGATTATTGTATGGGCCCCATTTGGACTTCCGGGAGTAACATGGCATATTGTAACTGCCTCACCCTCTTCTCCATTACTATTCTCTTCATCTTCCCCGGTTTCGCCTGACTCATCCAATCTGACCATATGATCTTCTCCACCCCCTGCATTCTCCGAAGCAAGCAAAAAATCTTCGCCAGCACCCTCGCCTCCACTCGGCCCGGCGGATGTGGCGGTATCATAATTTTCATTAGACTCTGCCTCAAACTCCCCCATTTCCCCGGGCTCGCAAATATTATTTCCACAAACTGGCCCAACATCCACGATAATTTCTTCCTTTATCTGACAAACCCCTGCAATACAATACATATCAATTTCCTCGCCAGACTCTGAATTTAACCTCCCGCAGATCTTCCCGCCGCACTGCGAATCAGCACAATCAATCGCACCATTCTCGTTATCGTCCTTGCCGTTGTCACAAGTCTCCTTTCCCTTTTCCACAAACTTCTCAAAAAGCCTCATCTCCCACTCTTGCTGCACAGAATAAGATTCCTTTCGTTCGTAACCCTCAAACAAACTCAAATAAAACGCCTTCCTATCCCCATAATTTTGCTTCCTTAAGTCTTTCTCGGCAATTCTTCTTTTCTGTTCGTTCGCAATCCAACAATAATTTCTACTACACTCCTCAGATTCTTCAGGAGTCATACTCTCCCAATCAAGGCGATACAGTTTATCAATCTCATTCCAAACATCGTTCGCAACCTCATTCCAAGCTTGCGTCACCATCTGCAATTCCTGCGAAGAAGCCATCGCACCACTATAATCGCCAACCTCCAGCTCGCTCTTCATATCATTAACTAACTCCCTTGTCTTAGCCTTCAGTTCTTCGTTGCTAAGCTGTTTATATTTTTGATAATCAAAATTTCCTTCCTTAGAATCTTCAAAATGCGAGCCCGACTTCCTCATCTCAACCCACATATTGAGATTAATCCAATTCCATTCGCAGTCATCGCACATATTAAGATTTATCTTTGCCTCAGCTCTATCCGCGTCATTTTCATAGAAAAGTATCTCATTTGAAAACATATTCATCGGCTCCCTCTTGTGTTCTGAACCAAAAATCTTATTCATTAAATCTTCACAATCATCGGCACTTTGTTCTTGCGTTCGTTGAAATGCTTTTTCCGCATCAACAGAAGCCTTCGCTAAAGCATCTCCGTTTGAAGAGCTTGGATCCGCATCGTATTCCTCAGCCAATTCCTTGATTTCTTCTATTCGCAAATCAAGATTAAACTCCTCATCAGGCCTCTTCGACTCCACCCAAAAATTCAAGTTATAAACAACTTCGTTGCTGTCTTTAGAGATAATGTGCGGCCAAGCGCCTAATTGCACCTGGATCTTGTTCCCATCAAAAACCACTTTCTTATATTCCCCGACTTCTCCATCCAACTTAACATCACTCTGCTCCCATTCGCTCCAGACCCACTTTGTCATATACTTCGGTTCACCAAAAACCTTTTTCAACTGCTCTTGCGTCAACGTCTTACCATGCATGCTATCAGTCGCTCCCAAAAGCTCGCTCAAACTCCCCTGCACAGCAGAACTATAAACCAAAAACCCGACATAATTCAAATTCCCAGTCTCATATTCCTCAGCATAATGCGCTAGTTTCTTCAACTCAGAATCAACACTCGCTTGCCCAGAGCCAGCAGCCACTAGAGAAAAACCCAGAAAAAAGGCCAAAACCACCCCTAGCAACACCTTTTTCATAAACAATAACAGTTTTTCAACTTTAAAAAGTTTACTATTTTGCAAAGATTAATAGAACTTTTGCGATTACAATTAATAACACTGAAGCAACTATCTAAAGATTAACCCTTTCCCCGCAAATTTTATAAAATCTCCATTCTAAGTGTAAGAATTAATCCTGATATGATCGCGACCAAAAGCCGAAAAACTATCCCGAGGGATAGCAGAACAATTCACAAAGAACTTCTAGAAAGATTGGTCCAAAACGGACTTTATCGTGGCCTTTTCGCTTTCAGATTAAATCCTCAACCGAAACTATTAAACTGCTGGCCCGAATTGCACCTTACAGACAGAGGAGTTTTGGAAGAAAATGTTTATGTTCGAGGAGAATACGCCTGCCCAGACCTGATCCTCCGAACAAGCAGACCTGGCCTTGTCATAGTCGAGCTAAAAACCAGATCCTCGCTGGCAGCACTAGACCGTTTAGAGTATCAGCTCAAAACCGACCATACTTACGTTCAAGAGCACGGAGGAGAACTAGCTGAGTTCTTAGAACAAGAAGGATTATCTCCTGAAGAAATAGGAGATCTAGAAATCAGTTTCAGTGGAGTCGTCGGAGTAGGCGGTAGGAAAATCAAAGAAGTAAAACATTTCGAATTGTTTGGCCGCCAAAATTAATCCTTCTTCAAATGAACATCCATCTGAGGGAAAGGTATCGTAATTTCCGCCTTGTTCAGCGCATTATAAATCCGCGTGTTCGCTTCATCAACTGAGGCATACCCATTTTCATAACTATCAATGTAAAAGAACGCCTTAAAATTCAGAGATGACTCGCCCATTTCCAAAAACCGAACATAAGGCTCCGGGTTTTTAACAACATGCTTTATTTTTTTCAACTCGGCCAAAACAATTTTCTTGACCTCATCAACATTGCTTCCATAAGCAACTCCAAACGGAATCGTCTTCCTAACTTTAGGCTCTGGCAAAGAAACATTTCTTATGTCGCTATCAGCCAGCTTTGTATTTGGAATGATTACCATATCGTTATCGAAAGTCTTAACTCTCGTACTTCTTATTCCTATCTTGCTTATAACCCCCCAAGTCCCATTATCCATAATTATCCAGTCTCCAACCTTAACCGACTTGTCCATCACCACGCTAATGCCAGAAAATATATTCGACAAAACAGGTTGCAATGCCAAAGCCACCGCCAAACCTGCAACACCCAACGCCCCCAGCACTGGAACAATCTCAACGCCCCAAATGTCCAAAATGTAAAGCAGAACAAGAATTATCAGCATAACTCTCAAAGTTTCATGAACCAGGCCGGTAACGCTCTCATTCACCTTAACCTTTGTCTTCCTAGCCAGATTCCTCCAGGCAAAGACAAGTGCAATATTCACAAATGTAAATATCAAATATCCTATAGAAATAACAAGCAGTGAATAAATAACCCTCTCTGAATTTAGCGCAGTAGACTCGCTCAAAACCAGTTCCTCAATTGCAAACCTAACGCTTAAAATAAAAGCCATAAAATTCAACGGCGCAGCGCTCTTCTCCAATAAGATATCATCAACATCTGTCTTGGTCTTTGAAGCCAGCTTCATGAAAAACTTTTGAAACAGCGCAAGCAAAAGCCTAAACACTATAAATAAAACAAGCAGCACAATAACTGCCCTAAAATACTGATTAGGCAAATACTGCGCAATCCAGGGAAAAAACTCCATTATCATGAATACAAAAAAGGAAAGACATTTAAATTACTTTCGCTATAAACACTATCTCAAATAGTTACAGATGGGCTTTGGAATTACTATCTGATTGGGGCTGGAAAGGGTGGTGGAAGGGTGAGTTTTTCGTCGTAGACGAAATGCGAGTGGGAGTCAGAATTCCAAAGCTGCGAAAAGTCATCGGAGATACTCATAAATCAAAATGAAAAAAGAAACAGCAAACAACATCAGCATAACAATATTTATTATGTCAGCATTCCTCGCGTCCAACTTAATCGGCACGCTGACTTGGAACATCTTAAGCGTCGCATTTCTCATCGCAGGCATCTACGGAATCGTCTGCAGTTTCAAAAATCAAAAATTCATATTTTGATTATTTTAATGCTAAGCACTAGTAAGGTGAGCCCGCAGCGCCGCGTGCCACGGGCTCTTTCATCCCAACCTAAGCGGGATGAACATGATTTGTGATACAAAATTGAAAATTAGAAGAGTTTTAAAGTTAATGGATTGAACTGCTCAATAAACACAATAATCTCCTTCGGCCCTCATCCCAGGCTCAGGGCAACAATACCCATCAACCGTAGGATACATCTCAGGTTCTTCGCAACAATACTCTCCCCCAACCGTAGGATACGTCCCATCTGGGCATTCCCAATCGTCTTCAGTTGACAAATCAAGATTTACACCATTGCAAGCAGTTTTAACCTCTCCCGATGAATATATCGCTTTTAGGCAATCAACATACTTTTGATTTAATTCCTTTTGATGAACGCAAGAAGTATATGGGGACATAATATCTTCAAGAGCGGCACCCAGTTTCGCATCGCTCCAATAGGCAGCATCTTCAACTTCAAAAGTATGCCCGAAACCTAAAATATGAAGCATTTCATGAATCTCTGTTGATGGGATATTAACACATCTTGATGTTTTATCTAAATCAAGATACAAACTTGCATTAACTATCAGATTGGGATATTCAAACTCCGGAGCAGCTAGCCCTACTGCATCGTAATAACCTACAGGAAAATCAACCTCTGAATAGTCTATATAGCAAATCTCATACATAGTATCTCTCCCAGTTGTCGCAACCTTAATCGAACGAACAAACCATTGTGTATCTTTATCTAAGACCCCATTGTCAAACCAGTTGATCTTATTGGGGTTACCTTCAATCGTTACATTTTCACAGACAACGTTCTTCTCATTCAGTATTTGGCTCATAATATTTTCACAGATTATTTCTAAGTCTATCTTTCATTGTCCATTATACTCTTTGAATGACACCGCCCCCTCAGTTCTTTGTTCTAGTATGACAAGTGCTTCTTCCATGGAGTTCACAGACTCTTTAGTGCATTTACCTATATTCTTGTACCTATAAACCAAAGGCATGTGGTCCCAATGGATATAGTCAGACTCTATGATCTTATAATCCTCTTGAACCACAGCCTCCTCCTCAGAGTTTGAGTCAGCCCCCGAATTTCC